>NZ_JALBGW010000128.1:0-13257 GCF_023006485.1 Neorhizobium sp. BETTINA12A | reverse complement strand
ATGGCGGGCAGGCCGACGGCCGTGCCGGTGAAGGTGAGCGGCATGGCGGCCGCCGCGCAGCAGACTGCGAACAGAACGAACAGCCGTCCGGCCGCCGTTGCAGCATGTGTGTTGTCTCTCATATCCGAGATTCCGCTGTGTTGGAGCAAAAGGAAAGGCTGGCGGCCTGGGAGAAGCCGTCACCTAAACCGATCCGGCCGGAAGGGTAGCGATTGACCAACACAAGATAGTTTTGACACAATGATTAGAAAATCCTCCGTCTGTTCCTTACATGACGGAAGAAAACGCTCGAATGGGAGATGGTTATGGATCGCCTGGGTGGATTGACGGCCTTCGTGCGCACCGCTGATCTCGGCAGTTTCGTTGCGGCCGGCCGTGTGCTCGGGCTTTCGGCTTCGGCGGTCGGCAAGGCGGTCACCAATCTCGAAAAGGATGTCGGCGTCCGGCTTTTCCAGCGCTCGACGCGCAGCCTGCGCCTGACCGAAGAAGGCCGGCTGTTCCACGAACGCTGCCGTCGCGTGCTGGACGACCTGAACGATGCCGAAGCCTCGCTTGCAAGCGCCATCGCCGTGCCGCGCGGAAAACTCAGGGTCAGCGTGCCGATCGTCACCTATCATCTTCTGCTGCCGGTGCTGCCGGAATTCGTCGAGCGCTACCCCGAGATCGAACTCGATCTCGATTTCAACGACCGGGTCGTCGACCTGATCGACGAAGAGGTCGACGTGGCGATCCGCAGCGGCAACCTGCCGGACTCGCGGCTGATGTCACGGACACTCAGGCCTTTCCAGATGCTTCTCTGCGCCGCGCCTTCCTACCTGGAACGCCACGGCACTCCCGAATGCCCGCGCGAGCTCGACGGCCATCTGGCGATCCGTTTCCGCTATCCGAACAGCCGCAAGATCCAGGATTTGCCGATCACCCTGCCGCCCGAAGGCGCCGAGCCGCACCTGCGCACGGCGCTCACCTGCAACAACATGGAGGCGCTGCGCCACACGGTCATCGCCGGCCTCGGCATCGGCTGCATGCCGGACTTTCTGGCAAGGGAACCGGTCGCCGACGGCCGGTTGCGGACGATCCTCGACGAACACCTCAACGCCCCCGGCCAGTTCCACCTCCTCTGGCCCTCCAGCCGGCATCTGTCGCCGAAGGTCCGGGTGCTGGTCGATTTTTTGAGCGAGAAGCTGTTTGCGGAGAGGTGCGAGAGATTGCCGGCGGCGGCGGAGGCTTCGCTGCTGGCGGATGCCGCTGAATGATCCCGAGTTAGTCAGATCGACACGATCTGCGTATGGGAAAGGCTATTACGCAGCCGCTTCGTATTCAGGAATATGTTCGAGTTCGTCCTTGAGGTTCTCGGCCTCGATCTTAAGATCGAAACTGTTCTGCAGATTCATCCAGAATTCCGGAGAGGTCTTGAAGAACTTGGCTAACCGCAACGCTGTATCTGACGTGATCCCGGTCTTCTGCGCCACGATCCGCTCGATGCGGGTGCGTGGAACGTTGAGCTTCTTGGCAAGCGCATAGGGCGTCATCTCCAGCGGCTCGAGATAGAGATCACGCAGGATCTCGCCAGGATGGATCGGCGGAAGGTTGCTGACGCTCATAACGGTCTCCTGTGTGCCTTGGTTGGCTTAGTGATAGTCGGCAATCTCAACCTCCTCCGGCCCGGCTCCGGTCCAGACGAAGCAAATTCGCCACTGCTTGTTGATGCGGATGGAATGTTGCCCTTCCCGGTCGCCCGAAAGTTTCTCCAAGCGATTGCCTGGAGGGGAACGGAGGTCTTCCAGAGAGGTGGCCGCATTCAACACCGTCAGCAGTTGCTGGGCGCGACGAACAAGATCGGGAGGAAAGCCTTTCCTGACCGTGTCCTCATCGATCGAACGGGTAAGCCTATCTTTGAACGAACGGATCACTGCCGGCCTCCCGATGAACGTATCATAGAGAGATACCAACAAAAATCAACAGAAAGGTATCCCTTAATGAGACTATCTCGGGCGCCTACCCGAACACCACCGCCATCCCAATGCTGTCGATATACCGCCCGTCGATCCTCACTGCGTCGCGCGCCACGCCCTCGCGCACGAAGCCGACCTTTTCATAGAGCGCGATGGCGCGCAGGTTGTCGGCGTGCACATGCAGCTCGACGCGGTGGAAGCCGCGGTCTCGGGCCTGCCCGATCGCGGCGCGGATCAGCCGCGTGCCGAGGCCCTTTTCGCGATAGCCGGGGATGATGCCCATGCCGAGCGTGCCGCAATGGGCATGCGTCGGCTGGGGATACCGGCGGATGTCGCACCAGCCGACTACGTCGCCGCCGGCAACGGCGACGACCTGCGGATGGCCGTTCTCGATCATGTCGAGCACGAATGTCCGCACGCTTTCGAGCGGCGGCGCCTCCAGGAAGGTCAGATATTTCCGCTCGCGCGAGACCGTGTCGAGCGCTTTGTGGAAGCTTTCGATATGGTCCTCGCGGATAGAGTCGATCGCGATGGCTTCGGCCGACACCTTACGCCGCCTTGGTCTTTGCCCGCCGCGACAGATGTGCCACGACGTTTTCGATCATCCGCATGCCGGCATCGCCGCCGAGCGTCATGATCGATTCCGGGTGGAACTGCACGGCCGCCACCGGCTCCTTGACGTGTTCGATGCCCATGATCGTGCCGTCTTCGCTTTCGGCGGTGATCATGAAATCCGGATGCAGCGTCTTCGGATCGGCAAAGATCGAGTGGTAGCGCCCGACGGTCACCTCCTTGGCAAGCCCTGAGAAGACGATGCCCGGCTCCAGGACGCGAATGCGCGACGGCTTGCCGTGCATCGGCACCGCCAGATGCCTGAGTTCGCCGCCATAGGCTTCGGCCAGCGCCTGCAGGCCGAGGCAGACGCCGAAGATCGGCAGGCCTTTCGAGCGCGCCATCTTGATCGTCGTCTTGCAGTCGAAATCCTTCGGATTGCCAGGCCCGGGCGAGAGCACGACGAGGTCCGGATCGAAGCGGTCGAACACCTCTTCCGGCACCGGCGTACGCACGGTCGACACCGTAGCCCCCGTCTGGCGGAAATAGTTGGCGAGCGTATGGACAAAACTGTCCTCGTGGTCGACGAGCAGGATCTTGACGCCCTGCCCCACCCGCGCCACGTCGCGGCCGGCCTTCGCCGCATTGCCGGCCTTTGCATCACGGATCGCTGTCAGCATGGCGGAGGCCTTCAGTTCGGTTTCGGCTTCTTCCTCGTTCGGATCGCTGTCGTTGAGCAGCGTCGCGCCGGCGCGCACCTCGGCAATGCCGTCCTTGATGCGGATGGTGCGCAGCGTAAGCCCGGTATTCATATCACCGTTAAAGCCGACCATACCGATCGCCCCGCCATACCAGGCGCGCGGGCTCTTTTCGTGGTTCTCGATGAAGCGCATAGCCCACAGTTTCGGGGCGCCGGTGACGGTGACGGCCCAGGCGTGGCTGAGAAAGCCGTCGAACGCGTCCATGTCGGGCCTGAGGCGCCCTTCGATATGGTCGACGGTATGGATGAGCCGCGAATACATCTCGATCTGCCGGCGGCCGATCACCTTTACCGACCCCGGCTCGCAGACGCGGCTCTTGTCGTTTCGGTCGACATCCGAGCACATGGTGAGTTCGGATTCGTCCTTCTTGGAATTCAGGAGCTTCAGGATCTGTTCGCTGTCGGCGATCGGGTCTTCGCCGCGCTTGATCGTGCCCGAAATCGGGCAGGTCTCGATACGCCGGCCCGACACCCGAACGAACATTTCCGGCGAGGCGCCGACCAGATATTCCTGATGGCCGAGATTGATGAAGAAGGAATAGGGCGACGGATTGATCGCCTTCAGCCGGTTGGAGATTTCCGAAGGCTTCGAGTCGCAGCGCTCCATGAACTTCTGCCCCGGCACCACTTCGAACAGGTCGCCGCGGCGGAAACTTTCCTTCGCCTTGGTGACGAGGGCCGCATATTCGCCCGGCCGATGGTCGCCCTTCGGCGGTATCGTATCGTTGCGCTGGAACGGGTCGGGCGCGATCTCCTGGTCCTTGCCCTCGGTGGTCACGCCATCCTTGGAAAAGTCGTAGCGATCAATCCAGGCCTTGGCCGCATGATGGTCGACGACGAGGATTTCATCCGGCAGGAACAGGACCATGTCGCGCTGGTCTTCCGGACGCTGCATCGAAAGCTTGATCGCATCGAACTGGAAGGCGATGTCGTAACCAAAGGCGCCGAACAGGCCGATCGCCGAATCCGCTTCCGAATGGAACAGGTCGACGATTGCCCGCAGCACGGAAAACACCGTCGGCATCTTCGAGCGCTCTTCCTCGGTGAACACGCGCGTCGGCTCGTTGACGGTGAGGTCGAGGCGCCGATCCGTGCGCTCCCCGAGCGTCAGCTCGGCCACCGACTTCAGCTTGTCCGCGACAAAACCGAGCAGCACCTCGCCTCGACCGTTGAAGGCTTCGATCCACACCCTGCGGCCATTCGAGGAGATGCCGAGCGGCGGATCGGCGATCGCGGTATCCCAGCGGGTATAGCGGCCCGGATATTCGTAGTTGGAGGAAAATACCGCGCCGCGCCGTTCATCGAGCCTGTCGACATAGGAGGAGATCGCATCCGCATAGGGCGCTGCACGCCGCTGGCGGCTGACCGCAATCCCGCCCCTCGTCTCGTAGACTTCCGAACCGTCATCCCGAATAATCGTTACCATTGTCCTGCCTCTCCAATGTCTTTGCCCGGGTGCCTGCGGCGGATAACAAAAAAGCCGCCTCGGGTTCCGGGCGGCTTGTGGTCTTGTCGATGGACATGACTGGTCAAGGCCGCGTTGAGCGTGCCGGCCACCAGTTAGCGATGTTCATCGAATTCATCATGGGCCGAATTGTTAGCTTGGGTTTTCGAGCCGCGCAAGCGAATTTCCACGAGCCGGAAACAGAATTCTGGCGCTGCGATGCGACCAAAACCGGAGAGACGCGTTTAGCGTCCCGCAAGGATCGAAGAAACGCAGCCGAGAAGGATACGGCATGCAGCATCCGTGGATCGCAATTCTCGCAGGCCTGCCCCTGATCATCGGAGCCGGGCTGCCGCCCGAAAGACCGATATCCCAACACTCCAACGTCCCGCCCGGCGTCGTGGAGGTGAACTTCCTGACCCATCTCCTGCAGGACGGATCGCATGATCGCGCACCGCGCCGCCGCGCGTCCCCGCGATCACAGGGACGCACTGCAATTCCCGAACCGCCGGCGCTGGTAAACGTTCCCCTGCCGATCCCGAAGCCCGTCGAAGAGGTGCAGAAACCGACCGAGGCGCCTCAGCAGGCGGAGCGCCCCGCCGAAAAGCCCGCCGTTCCCGAGACACCGGCACCCGTGGCGCAGAACCGGCCCAACGGAAATCCGGCCGAAAATCCTGAAAAGCCGCCCGTTGTCGAGCAACCCGGCACGGCTTCCGAGCCGGCCCATGAGGCCGAAGTTCCGAAGCCCCTGCCAAAGCCGGGCGCCACGGCCGCCGAGGCGCAGCCGATTGACAAACCTGGCCAGGCGGCGACGCCCGAAACGGATGCGGCAAAGCCGGAGACCAAGCAGAGCGAAACCAAGCCGGACGGCAAGCAACCGGACGAGCAGAAGGCAGAAGCCCCTCCGCCACCTCCGCCGCCACCGCTTGTCAAGGAAGACCCCGAAGAGCTGAAGGCTTGCCTTGCCGAGCTCACCTCGCTCGGCGCGAAATTCGAAGCCACCGATCCGATCGACGAGGGCAATGGCTGCGGCATAGAGAGCCCTATCGACGTTGCCACAGTCCTGCCGGGGGTCGAGGTCGGCGGTGCGACGATGCGCTGCAAGACGGCGGTCAGTCTGGCGCACTGGCTGAAGGACACCGTCCAGCCGGCGCTCAATATCGCCATGCCTGGCCGCAGGATCACCGGCCTCGTGCCCGGCTCCACCTATGCCTGCCGCCTGCGCAACAGCGCCTCGACGGGCAAGATTTCCGAACATGCCCGCGGCAACGCCTTCGACGTCGCCGCGTTCAAGCTCGATAACGGCGAGAAGCTGGAGATGAAGCCTAGGGCCGAGGACTCGACCATGGAAGGCGCCTTCCAGCGCACCGCGACAGCCGGCGCCTGCCTCCACTTCACCACCGTCCTGTCACCAGGCAGCGACGCTGCCCACCAGAACCATCTCCATCTCGACGTGCTGGAGCGGAAGGACGGGTACCGGTATTGCCGGTAGGTGGTCTGCCGCCCTCCACAACACACGCAAAACGCGCATACCAGCTACGCGGACGTTGAGATTGAGACGACGGCGCGACATATTTCCTTCTGCCCGTTTCAACGGGGAGAAGGTGCCGGCAGGCGGATGAGGGGCAACTTGCGATGCGAGGTCCAAAAACAAACACGACTACCCGCGCCCGCTCGCTGCGCCGTTCCGACAATGTTTCAGAGGCAAAGCTTTGGGAGGAGTTGCGCGCCCGGCGGCTGAACGGATTCAAGTTCGTCCGACAACTTCCAATCGGTCGCTACTTTGCGGATTTTGCCTGCCGGGATCGGAGGCTGGTCATCGAGATCGACGGAAGCCAGCACGCCAACAGCGATTACGACAGACAGCGGGATCGATTCATGAATGCCGAAGGATGGTCGGTCGCCCGGTTCTGGAACGTGGCGGTGCTCACAGAAATGGAGTCGGTATTGGAGACCATCGTCGCGATCCTGGAGGGTAGGTTGAATGAGCCCGAGGATGCCCCGGATTTGAAATTCATGCCGGCAGACGAGGGATAGCAGCCCCTCATCCGCCTGCCGGCACCTTCTCCCCGCAAGCGGGGAGAAGGAAATACGCCGCACCGTCTCCGCTTCTCCTATACCCCTCAGGGCGCGTCTGAGGGCCAATCGCCGCTCTAACCCCGCCACCCAACCTCGATCATCACCCGGCCGGGCGCCAGGCAATAGAACAGGTACCCGCCGCGCATCTCGCGCGGCTCTCCCACCAGTTCGGCATCGCTGTCCTTCAATTCCCGATAGAGCCTGTCGACCTCGGCTCGCTCCGGCTGGATGAAACCGAGATGGTAGGTAACGACCCCGAGCGCCTGCTGCTCGGCCCCGCCGAATTTTTCGACCGGGTGGCTGATGACGATTTCGAGGCCGGAATCGTCGTTGAGGATCGCCAGGCCGCCGGCGCCCCGCATGTCCTGCAGTGTCAACCCGAAATGGCGGATGAGGAACGCGGTGGTCGCGGCAACGTCGGACACGTGGATATCGATATGGTTCATACGCATCGTTTTTCTCGCAAGGTTACCCCGGCGGAACGCGACGCGGAAAAAGCCCACGATAATCCGCCGAGAGCGGCACGGAATGTGCCGTTTCTCGTCGCGGGTTCTCAACGGTGGACCGAAGGATCAGAGCTTCCTTGCGGAAGGGGCCGTGCTTACCATATCCGGCCCTGCCTTTTTCGACGGAAGAGCTTTAACACAAGGCGGCTCAGGCGCTCAAGCCCTCAGAACAACCCTTCCACGAACCCATCCTCGTTCAGGAAGATGCGTTCCGCAGACGGCACGCGCGGCAGGCCGGGCATAGTCATGATCTCGCCGGTGATCGCGACCACGAAACCGGCACCGGCCGAAAGCCGCACCTCGCGCACATGCACCACATGGCCCTCCGGCGCGCCGCGCAGGGCGGGGTCGGTGGAGAAGGAATATTGCGTCTTGGCGATGCAGATCGGCAGGTCGCCGTAACCCTGCTCCTCCCAGGCCTTCAGCTGGTCGCGCACGCCCCGGTCGGTGGTGACTTCGCCGGCGTGATAGATCTTCGAGGCGATGATCTCGATCTTTTCGAGAAGCGGCAGGTGATCGGGATAGAGCGGCTGGAATTTCGCCTGGCCGCCCTCGGCAAGCTCGACCACCTTGTTGGCAAGCTCCTCGATGCCGGCAGACCCTTCCGCCCAATGCCGGCAGACGATGCCGTCCGCACCGTGCCGCGCCACGTAATCCTTGACGGCGGCGATCTCGTCCTCCGTATCCGAGGTGAAATGGTTGATGGCGACGACGACCGGCACGCCGAATTTCCGCACATTGGCGATATGGCGGCCGAGATTGGCAGCACCCCGCTTCAGTGCCTCGACATTCTCGCGGCCCAGATCCTCTTTTTTTACCCCGCCGTTCATCTTCAATGCCCGCACCGTGGCGACGATGACGGCCGCATCTGGCTTCAGCCCCGCCTTGCGGCACTTGATGTCGAAGAACTTTTCGGCCCCGAGATCGGCCCCGAAACCCGCTTCCGTCACCACATAGTCGCCGAGCTTCAGCGCCGTGCGGGTGGCGATCACCGAATTGCAGCCATGGGCGATATTGGCGAACGGCCCGCCATGCACGAAGGCCGGATTGTTTTCGAGCGTCTGCACCAGGTTCGGCTGCATGGCGTCCTTCAGCAGCACCGTCATCGCCTTGTCGGCCTTGAGATCGCGGGCAAAGACCGGCGAGCGGTCGAACCGGTAGCCGATAACGATGTCGCCGAGCCGCCTTTCGAGGTCCTTGAGGTCGGCCGCGAGGCACAGGATCGCCATCACTTCCGAGGCGACGGTGATATCGAAGCCGCTCTCGCGCGGAAAACCGTTGGCGACGCCGCCGAGCGAGACGACCGTCTGGCGCAACGCCCGGTCGTTCATGTCCATCACCCGCCGCCAGCTGATCCGCCTTGTATCCATGTTCTCGGCATTGCCCCAGTAGATATGGTTGTCGATCATCGTCGACAGCAGGTTGTGGGCAGACGTGATGGCGTGGAAATCGCCGGTGAAATGCAGGTTGATGTCTTCCATCGGAATGACCTGCGCATAACCACCGCCGGCCGCTCCACCCTTGACCCCGAAGCACGGCCCGAGCGACGGCTCGCGCACGCAGATGACGGCTCGTTTGCCGATCCGGTTCAGCCCGTCGCCAAGGCCCACGGTGGTGGTCGTCTTCCCCTCGCCCGCCGGCGTCGGGTTGATGGCGGTCACGAGGATCAGCTTCCCATCCTTCTTTCCCGAAAGCGACGCGATGAACTCCGCCCCGACCTTCGCCTTGTCGTGGCCATAGGGAGCGAGCGCCTCGACGGGAATCCCGAGCTTCGCGCCGATCTCCACGATCGGCTTCTTTTTCGCGGCACGGGCGATTTCGATATCGGACTTGACCTCTGCCATGCGTTCCCCGCTCCCCGTTCTTTCCGTAAACCCAGATATGCCCGTTTGGTTATGATTAGCGGGGGAAAGGCAATGTGGGAATAGCGGGAGGAGCGGCAGCCCTGAGTTCTCCCCGAGCAAAAGAAAAGGCGGCGCGATTTCCCGCACCGCCCTCCCCGGGCGCCCCCGCCGATGTTTAGATCAGAACCGCTGGGTCAGCGAAAGTTTGAACGACCGGCCAGGTTCGGAATAGAAGGCGACCGGCTGATTGGTACTGCTGACGGTGTTGGGATTGATGCCGCGAACGCCGACCGCATTGTAGTACCTGGTATCGAAGATGTTGTAGACTCCGGCCTGAACGCGAAGCCCCTTAGCCTGCTCCGGCTCCCACCATCCTGTCAGATTGGCAATACCATAGCCGGGCGCCTCGAAGGTGTTGTCCTGGCCATCGGGACGCATGCCGGTGGAGAAGATTCCAGTCAACTCAGTGCCCCACGTTTCCTGGTTGTAACCAACGCCGAGGATGGCTTTGAACGGCGCAACCGTCCGGATGTACTCGTTAGTATCGGTATCCCTGCCAAAGGCATAAGCAAGCGAAGCATGCGTGAAGAAGCCGTTGGCGAATTCCTTGCGGATCTTGGCCTCAACACCGGAAATTTCGACATTGGCGCGGTTCCGATAGGTGAAGATGGATCCCGGGCCACCGGTACTCGGGTTGGTCCAGAGTGTCGTGGTATCAGTGACCTGATCGATGAAGTTTTTGTATCTATTGTGGAATACCGTCAGCTTTCCGGTCAGGTCAGCATCTGTATAGGTCGCACCGATTTCGAAGCCGTTGCTGGTCTCCGCCTTGAGAGTGGGATTGCCCACCACCGCGTAACCCGAGGAGATGTTGGGGAACATCAGATAGAGTTCGTTCATGGTGGGAGCACGATAAGCCATGGACCATTGCGCGAAGAGCTGCACCTCCGGCGTCAGGTCATATGTCGCAAGCAGCTTCGGTGAGAAGCGCGAGCCGCTGGTACTGGCGGGATAGCCGAGCGGGCCATAGCCTGTATTGCCCGCCAGAGACGCATCCGGATCATAACTATAGGCATCGAACCGGATCCCCGGTGTCAGCGTAAAGCCGCTGTTACCGAAAGCCATCTGGTCTTCAAGATAGATCCCTAGCGACTTGCCCGTGACATCCGGGATGTCGGATTCGGAGGCCGAGGTCGCACCGGCCGTGTTGGCATAAAGATATTCGCTGAAGTACTGCAGCGAAGCACTGCCACCGAGGCGAATGGTGTGGTCGACGCCATCTCTTGAGAAGTCGGATTCCAGTCCGCCAGTGATACCGTAGGCATTGTTCTGCATATTATCGTTGCGGATATAAGTACCATTGTTTCGCAGGCTGCCGGAACCGGCTTCCTGTGCGAGGCGCTGCCAATAGAGCGAAAAATTGGCGCGACTGACCGGCGAACCGGCTTCCGGCGCCTCGTATTCGTAATCGAGGGACACACGGTCCCGTTCTCTGTCTTCGCTCCCGCTGTATTGGCCCGTCAAGAAGGAGGCGGGCGCCGTGCCGCCCCACAGCGTCCTCAGGTCGGTGTCGCTTTTCGACAGGAACCGTTCCGCTGTGATCCCGATGCGATGCCCGCCCTCGATCTCATGGCGAATCTTGAACATCAGGTTGCTCTGATCCGTCTCGGAGGGATTGGGAACCGTCCGGGCGGATCCGTCGATATCGCGGACGCCACGATTGTCACGCTCAAGTCCGCGCTTGTAGGCGCCCTGGAAAAGGATGGAGGTGTTCTCTATCTTCTTGGCGACGGCGAGCGAACCACCGACGCTGCGGTCTTCGCTGGAGGTATCTGCCTTTACGACGCCACCCCAATCTTTGTCCGGACCAATCAGGTCTTCCGGCTCCAGCGTGCGCAGAACCAGAGCGCCGCCGAGGGCGCCAGGGCCGATGCGGCTCGAATCGGCGCCGCGTACCACGTTCACTGTCGCGAGGGAGGAGAAGTCGAAGGTGGAATTCGTGCTGCTCAGGCTGGTCGTCGCCTGGCCTTCACGGGCGAAGTTCTCGAAATACTGGATCGGGATGCCATCGACGAGGGTCACGACGCGAGCGCCGCCAAGACCGCGAAGGAAGAGACCGCCGGGCTTTCCGGGCTTGGTATCGACATAGTCAACGCCCGCTTCGGTGGTTCTCCCCAGGTCCTGCAGGTTTACGATATCCCGCTTGCGGATATCTTCCGCGGTGGTCTGGCTCGCAAGCGGCGTGTCCGCCGCCACATCCCCCGCCTTCACCCGTTTCCCCTTCAGCACGATCGGCTTCAGCGTCGTGTCCGTCTGGGGCTGGGTAGCCTGCTGGGCAGCCGCGCCGCAGGCGAGGGAAAGCACCGCGAGCGCGGTGCAGGTGGCAAGGGTTGATCGCAGACGTCGGGTGAGCATGACTGTCCTTTCAACAGGGCACACGAAACCGCCGGCGCGCGTCAACGCACCGGAAAGGCGGCGGCCCTCTTCAATTCTGGCAAGAATGTGGCGGGAGGCGGGAAGTGCCTTATTCATGCCATTAGAAAACATGAGTGTTATTGTCAATTATTAAAACATGACTCGAATGATCATATTTATGCGAGACTGGTCCGATGGCAAAAATACAACAGGACCGAATGCAAAAAAGGCCCGGATCGCTCCGAGCCTTTTGGTTCTTGGTAGTCGCGCCGTCCGCGGGGGGGCAAGAGATGGTCTGCCGCATCTGGCTCCAAAACGCCCCCGGCGCCTCGCTTGAGCTCGGCGCGTTCGACGCTCAAAACGCTCCACTGGAGCGTTTTGTCGGCAAGCCGTCGCGTCTCACCCCTCCCCGATGGCGATCAGGCTGGCGTTGCCGCCGGCGGCAGCGGTGTTGACGGAGATTACCTGCTCTTCGGCAAACCGCATCAGGTAGGCCGGCCCGCCCGCCTTGAAGCCGGTGCCGGAAAGGCCGGAGCCGCCGAAGGGCTGGGTGCCGACCACGGCGCCGATCATGTTGCGGTTGACATAGACATTGCCGGTGTCGAGCGCCTCCGTCACCTTGCGGATTGTCGCCTCGATGCGGCTGTGAATGCCGAGCGTCAGGCCGTAACCGGTGGCGTCGATCGCCGAAAGCACCTTGTCGAACTCCTTCGCCTTCCAGCGCACCACATGCAGGACCGGGCCGAACACTTCCTTGGTCAGCACTGCAGCGCTATCGAGTTCGATGATGTGGGGGGCGAAGAAATTGCCGGTCGCCGGCGCGCCTCCGGTATAACGGATCTTCTGTTTTCTGGCCCGCATGTCCGCGACATGGTCGGTCAGCATCTTTGTCTGGTTCTCGTCGATGATCGGCCCGACATCGGTGTTCTGCCGAGCCGGGTCGGCGAGATTAAGCTCGGCTGCCGCGCCCTCGATCATCTTCAGCATGCCGTCGGCGATATCCTCCTGCAGGAAGAGGATGCGCAGCGCCGAGCAGCGCTGGCCGGCGGAGCGGAAGGCAGAAACAACCACGTCGTCCGCCACCTGTTCCGAAAGCGCCGTCGCATCGACGATCATCGCGTTGATGCCGCCAGTCTCGGCGATAAAGGGCATGATCGGCCCGTCCTTGGCGGCCAGCGCCCGATTGATCGCATGCGCCGTCTTCGTAGAGCCCGTGAAGGCGATGCCGGCGAGCTTGCGATGCGCGGTGATCGCCGAGCCGACATCCGGGCCGCCCGGCACCAGCGCCAGCACCTCGGCCGGAACCCCTGCCTGGTGGAACAGCTTGATCGCCTCATGGGCGATCAGCGGCGTTTGTGGCGCCGGCTTTGCGATGACCGTATTGCCGGCCACCAGCGCCGCCGAAATCTGCCCGAGGAAAATCGCCAGCGGGAAGTTCCACGGCGAAATACAGCCGAACACGCCGCGGCCGCGCCAAAAATGGCGGTTGTCCTCGCCGGTCGGTCCCGGCATCAGGCTCGGCATGGCGAACAGCTCGCGGCCCTTGTCGGCGTAGTAGCGGCAGAAATCCACCGCCTCGCGGATTTCGGCGATCCCGTCATCCAGCGTCTTGCCGGCCTCGGCGGCAAGCAGCGCCAGCAGCCGGTCGCGGTTTTCCTCCATCAGCCCGGCGGCCCGCTCCAGGCAGGCAGCGCGGATTTCCACC
>NZ_JALBGW010000127.1:0-13359 GCF_023006485.1 Neorhizobium sp. BETTINA12A | reverse complement strand
CAAGGACGGGCCGCACAAGCTGCTCGCCGAATTCGACGGCGTTCCGCTCGTCCGCCGCACCGCTGGAGTGCTGCTGGCGTCGCAGGCCTCGCCCGTCGTCGCGGTGACCGGTCATCGGCGCGACGAGATCGAGATGGCGCTGTCCGGCCTCGGCATCCGCTCTCACTTTAATCCGGACTATGCCTCCGGTATGGCAAGCTCGCTGGTTGCCGGTTTCTCAAGTCCGGAACTGGCGCAGAAAGACGGCATTCTGGTCATGCTGGCCGACATGCCGGGCGTCACGACGGAGCATCTGAACATGCTGATCGCCGCCTTCCGGGAAGCCGGCGGCGGTGTCGTGGTCCGTTCGGTGTCGGACGGAAAACGTGGCAACCCGATCATTCTGCCGCGAGTAGCCTATGATGCCGTATTGCGGCTGGAAGGCGATGTCGGCGCTCGTGCGATCATCGAGAATTCAGGACTTTCGGTGGTCGATGTGGATATCGGCCCTGCCGCGCATCTGGACGTCGATACGCCCGAAGCGGTAACAGCCGCCGGCGGGATTTTGAAAAGGTAAGCGAATGGACAATCCCGACATCGAGGAAATGTTCGAGGGGCTCGGCCCGGTCTCGATCCGCCGCATGTTCGGCGGCAAGGGCATCTATCACGATGGTTTGATCGTTGCGATCGACCTGCGCGGCGAGATCATGCTGAAAGCCGATGCGGTGAGTGCACCGGAATTCGAAGGCGCCGGTGCCAAGCAATGGTTTTATGAGGGAAAGAAGGGGAAAACCGTGCTGATGCCTTATTGGTCGGTGCCTGAAGAAGCCTTCGACGATCCCGACGAGATGCGCAAATGGGTGCGGCTGGCTTTCGAAGCCGCCGTGCGAGCGAACTCCAAATCCTGAACTTCGATTCCGAGTGCTAGATTTCGCATCTTGCTCGACAGGGTCCGAAGCACATACCGTCCACCTCATATTGAGGGACGTCGGCCGCCGAATCTCTCGGTAAGCTTGCATCCGGAAATTCTGTCAAAATGATTTCATCAAGTCGACCGCTTCGGTTCTCCGGAGCGGTTTTCGTTTGCACTTATTTTGGGAGATATGAAAAGGCCCTGGCAGAAAAGGCCGAAAGCGGTTGAGGCGGGTGATGAGGATCGAACCAGCCGATGTCCGACAGTTTATCTGGCTCCGTGAGCGAAGGCTCGCCCGTAAAGTCGCGGGTGATATAGATCAGCGAAACCCAGTGCTGCCGATCGGCTTCGATGATCTCTTCGGCCGTGCAAAGAAGCTCGACCCTGCCGATTTTCAGGCCGGTTTCTTCTTCCGCTTCGCGGCGGGCGGCTTGCGACGAGGGCTCCATCGGATCGACCTTGCCGCCGACAATGTTCCAGAAGCCCGCTTCCGGCGCCTTCAGGCGACGGCAAAGCAGAACCTTGCCGTCGTCGCGCATGATCACAAGCCCAGTGCCGACGCCCGGGAAATCAATGCCGGGTCTCGGCACGGAAGTCTTAAGCCTTGCCGCCGTTTGCAACGATCAGCATGAAAGCCGGAATATCGTCGCCGAAGCCGACCGGGGTTGGGCCATCGTCGTGATCGCGGTGGTAACGCTGGCGACGCTCGCGATTGTCGTCGTTTGCGGGTGCCGGTGCAGGTGTCGGCCGCGAATTGCGGTTGCCGCTATTGTTCTGCGGCTTCCTGTCTGCCTTGCGTTCCGGTTTCACGTTTTCCACCCTAGCTTCCACAAATGCCTCTTCGACTGCTTCAATCTGATTATCCTGGCTCTTCGTGTCAGCCTTGTGACTCGAATCGCCGCGCACGGAATCAGCACGTCCCGAATCGCTTCGTCTGCCGCGGCCGCGGTCCTTATCACGATCGCGACCCTTGCGGCCACCGCGTTCGCTCTCATGGCTTTCCATCGGCGCGGGAAGTGCCGAAATGTCGCCGTTCAGCCATTCGATCTTCTCATTGATGAGATTCTCGATGGCAGCGAGATATTTGGTGTCGGAGCGGGTAACGAGGGTAAACGCGCGGCCCGAGCGGCCGGCGCGTCCGGTGCGGCCGATGCGGTGGACATAGTCTTCCGCATGGATTGGCACATCGAAGTTGAAGACATGGCCGACGTCGGGCAGGTCGAGGCCGCGTGCGGCAACGTCGGAGGCGACCAGCAGCTGGATATTGCCGTCGCGGAAATTCTGCAGCATCGTCGTGCGCGAGCGCTGGTCCATGTCGCCATGCAGCGCGCCGACCGAGAAGCCGTGCCGCTCGAGCGAACGGAAAAGATCGGCGACATCGACCTTGCGATTGCAGAAGATGATTGCGTTCTTGAGATCGTCCTGCGCCTTGATGAGTTCGCGCAGCACGGCGCGCTTCTCGTAATCCTTGTTGTGCGAGGCGACGAGGCGCTGCGTCACGGTCTTGGCGGTGGTGGAAGGCTTGGCGACTTCGATCCGTTCCGGGTTCTGCAGGAAGCGGTCCGCAAGCTTCTGAATTTCCGGCGGCATGGTGGCCGAGAAGAACAACGTCTGCCGGGTGAAGGGGATCATCTTGGCGATCCGCTCAATATCCGGAATGAAGCCCATGTCGAGCATGCGGTCGGCCTCGTCGATGACTAGAATTTCGACACCGGTCATCAGCAGCTTGCCGCGCTCGCAGTGGTCGAGCAGGCGGCCGGGGGTGCAGATCAGCACGTCGGCGCCCCGTTCCAGCTTACGGTCCTGGTCGTCGAAGGACACGCCGCCGATCAGCAACGCGACGTTGAGCTTGTGGTTCTTGCCGTATTTTTCAAAATTTTCGGCGACCTGGGCGGCGAGTTCGCGGGTCGGCTCGAGGATCAGCGTCCGCGGCATGCGAGCGCGAGCTCGGCCCTTTTCCAGAAGCGTCAGCATCGGGAGAACGAAGGAGGCCGTCTTGCCCGTGCCGGTCTGTGCGATGCCGCAGATATCGCGGCGCTGCAGAGCATGCGGGATTGCCCCTGCCTGGATCGGCGTGGGGATCGTATAACCCGCGTCGGTGACAGCGGAGAGGACTTTCTGGCTCAGGCCAAGATCAGCAAATGTGGTCAAAGGGAATTCTGTTTCCGTTCCGGTTCTATGCGAACACTATGGGAGTCGACGCATGCTGGCCGACAACTGGCCGCGACATAGGACCAAAATGTCCAAAAGTCAAGGAAAGCAAGGCGATTGGCCGCCGGATTGGTGAATGAAGATCGCCGTTGACCAAGCCGGCTATCGTTCTGCGGGCGAAGAATTGCCTTTTGGCGGGCAGCTTACCTCAATTGAGGTAGGTGGTGAGCTTCATGCCGGCATTGAGGAAGTGCACGGGATCGATCGGATTGCCGTCTCGGCGGACCTCGTAGTGGACGTGCGGGCCGGTGGAACGGCCGGTCGAGCCTGCCCTGCCGATCACCTCTCCGGCGGCAACCTCGTCGCCTTCCTTCACCAGGATTTTCGACATGTGACCGTAGCGGGTGGTGATGCCCTGGCCATGGTCGATCTCGACCATGTTGCCGTAACCGCTGGCAGCACCCGCCGAGATTACCTTGCCGGAGCCGGTGCTTTTTACGTCGTCGCCGGTGGAGGCCTGGAAATCGATGCCTGCATGCAGCGCCATCCGGCCGAGGAAAGGATCTATGCGGTTGCCGTAGCGGCTGGTGACCGGCCGGCCGGGGGCGGGATTGCCGAAGGGCAGGTCTCGCGCCGTCTCGCGCACGTTTTCCAGCCGGCTGAGCGCCGCATCGAGTTCGTCGAGCGAGGCATCGAAGGCGCCGATATTGGTCTGCGGTGCGACATAGGGGCCGCCGACGCCGTCCGTGGCATCTTCAGCACCATTGTCTGCGGATGCCACTTCGACACCGGTCCGCTTCAGGATCGCGGCGATCGCGTCTGCTGTTTCCGAAGCGCCGGTCGTCAGGTCGGCGATCTTGGCAAGCTGCTCCTTCTCGATGTTCTTCAGCGACAGCGTCACCTTAGAGAAAACCCGGTCGGCGCGGTCGGCGATGTTTTCGCGCAGAGGCGCATAACCGAGCGCAGTTGGCGCCTGGAGCGGGGTGGCGGAAGTCTTGCCGGAGAGCAGCTTCTCGATCGCCTGGACGCCGCCGCTGCCGCCGGAAAGCGAAGCCTGGCGTTCCTGGGTCGGCGGCTGGAGCATGGGCGGCGTCGGTGTTTCGGGTGTCGTTAGGCCGGATTCCTCGGCGCGGTTCAAAAGAGAACCCAGCTTGCCGTGGCGCGAAAACAGGGCGTTCTGCTGTTCCAGCAGCTTCTCGACCTTCTGCTCGACCACCTGCTGGTCGAGGAGCTGGCGCGAGGTGATCCGGTCGAGTTGGGCGCGCAGCGCCGCGATCCGGTCCTCGTAATCGTATTGCATGCGGGCCTGACGCGCCATGGTCGCGCCAATCAGGTCGTCGCGGATCACCAGATAAGAGGTGGCGCCAAGATAGCCGATTGCGAAAACACCGAGAAAACAGAAGGTCAATGCCGCCATCCAGGGCCGGATGGTCATGTGGCGGATCTTTTCACCGCTGGCGAAAATGAGAACGTGCTGAGGCGCCCGTTTCCCAAACACCCGGCTTTCGGTTCCCTTCGCCACGCGGATCTCCCGGAGATGCGACTCGTTCGGCCGCTGTTCCCATTGTCGGGATTACACATGGATATGGTTAACGAACACTTTAATCCAGGCGTTCAGGCGTAGCTGGTGGAGGTTAGCGACCTGTAGAATGACGGCGTCAGGCCCGCCTCGGCCCGGGCGATATCGTTGAACGGCGCTTTCAGCGATCCGCGGAAATTGGCGCGCACCAGCTGCTGGAACGTCGCTGCCGGATCCTTGCGCTCGCGGGCGCAGAGAAAGCGGAACCATTTTGCGCCGATCGCCACATGTCCTTTTTCATCGTTGTAGATGACGTCGAGGATGGCCGCGCTTTCGAGATCGCCGGTCTCGCGCATCTTCGCCTGCAGGGATGGGGTCACGTCGAGACCGCGCGCCTCGAGAATGAGCGGCACGACGGCAAGGCGGGCAGTAAGGTCGTTGCGCGTGGAATGGGCCGCCTGCCACAGCCCGTCATGGGCCGGCATGTCGCCATAGTCGGCACCCATCTCGTTCAGCCGGGCCCGCACCATGCGAAAGTGTTTCGCCTCTTCGAAAGCCACCTGCATCCATCCGTCGAAAAAGGAATTCGGTACTGGCTCCGTCGCAAACCGGGCGACGATGTCGAGTGCCAGGTCGACGGCATTGAGCTCGATATGGGCGATCGCATGCAGCGTTGCGATCCGGCCGTTGACGGTATGCAATGAGCGTTTGCCGACCGCCTTCGGCGGCACCAGCTCGGGCTTTACCGGCCGGCCGGGACGTTCGGGGAGGGGTGGATCGAGTGGAGAACGGAGCGACAGCCGCCGCTCGAACCACCGGCTGGCGGTCTCCTGCGCCAGCCGCGTCTTGATATCGAGGTCGGCCGACCGGATTGCCGCCGTTGCGCCGCCCCTCAGCGACGTGATCGAAAACTCGCCCGACATCGATTTGTCTCCTGCCTATAGCGCCTTGAGGCTTTCAAGCACCTCCTCGGCATGGCCTTTTACCTTCACCTTCGACCAGATCCGGGCGATGCGACCGTCCGCGCCGATCAGGAAGGTCGTGCGTTCCACGCCCATATAGGTCCGGCCATACATGCTCTTCTCCTTCCAGACGCCGTAAAGATTGGCAAGGGCAGTGTCTTCGTCAGCCGCCAGGATGACCGAAAGGCCATGCTTCTTGGCGAACTTGTCATGCTTCTTGATGCTGTCGGGCGACACGCCGATGACTGGCGCGCCCGCCTTTTCGAATTCCGGCAAGAGGCCCGTGAACGAGATCGCCTCCTTGGTGCAAGCTTCGGTGTCGTCTTTGGGATAGAAATAGAGGACGACCGGTTTGCCCGCGAACGCCTTGAGGGAAACGGAGCCGCCGCCGTCGCGCGGAAGGTCGAAGTCCGGTGCAATGTCGCCAATGGTCAAATCGGCCATGGATTTCCTTTCTTTCGCCGGTATCGTGGATGATATTCGCCACAATCGGTATATAGTCGCCCGAGCGACGTCCAGAGCGGTCGCGCCCGGCCCGACGACGAATGCAGAAAGATGAGTCCTCAACTTGGTATCGGAAATTCGCGGAGAAAGGGTCAGTTTCAGTCGGAAAGAAATCATTCCGCTGCATGAATTACCCTCCGCACAGGTCGAGGATCCGATTATCGTGCACTGCCCGCCGCCGAGCCGGCGAGGCAAACGAGTCGGCAAGACGGTGCTGTTTTTCCTCCTGCTGGTGTTTATTGCGATCGGCAGCGCCGTTTTCGCGATCGAGGGCGGCATGGTCGACAGCACGCTTTCGTCGCGTGCCCAGAGCGCCATCAACAATGCCATCGGTCCACGTTACGTCGCTTCCGTCGGCTCGACCGCCATCCGTTTCGATTCGAGGTTACGCCTTGCGCTGGAAGCGCGTGACGTCGATATCGTCGAACGGGCGACCGGCGAACATCTGAGCCGTGCCGGCGCCATGCGCATGGCCGTCGATCCGCTAGCGCTTCTCGGCGGCCGCGTGTCGATCAAGCATATGGAGGCGGAAAATATCCGTCTCGACACGGCGCAATTGCCCTCCGGCGATCCGTTGCCGATCTCGGAAGTTCGCGTCGATGCCATGCCGGCTCTGCTGGAGGAGATTTTCCAGCGTCTCGATGAAGCCAAGGCACTCATCGAGCGAACCGGGACCGGCTCCGTCAGCATCGCCGGAATAGAGATCCTCTTGCCGGCAGCGCCCGGACGCAAGCCGATCATGCTGGTCGTCGACGATCTCGAACTGACGCGCAGCGCCGAAGGCGAGGTGGTGATCAACGGCGCGATCAGCCTCAACGGCCGCAAAGCCGCCCTCATCGCAGCGTCGAAGACCATCGAAGGGGTTACGTCGTCGCTCTCGGCCAAGCTGACGGGCCTCGAGGTGACATCTTTCATGCTACAGCGAACCGAGGATGGTCAGCCGCGCGAGGGGATCGAAGGCTCCCTCGATCTCGATCTTTCGGCGGTTCGCTCACGTGAGGCTGCAAAGCCCGCCATCACCGCGACGCTTCGCCAGTCTCCCGGCCATTTTTACTTCGATGGTATCCAGCAGACTTTGAGCGGTGCCAATATCAACGTGGCCTATGATTTCGCGAAGAACTCGATCGAGCTGCTGAAATCCGAGGTCCGTTTCGGGCCGACAATCCTGCCGTTCACCGGCGCGGTGATCGATCTCAGCCGGCTCAATCCGGACGACAAGCGTCCAGGGTTCGGCCTCGATGTTCTGATCAGCGGCGCAACAGCCGTCGGCGCCTCGGCAAGCGAGCAGCCCGCCCGCTTCGATCTCAAGGCGAATGGGCGATACCTGTCGGCAGATCGCGCGCTTCAGTTCGATGAGATGGCGGTTTCCAGCCCTCTCGGCCGCATGGCCGGATCTCTCAAAGTGCGGTTCGGCAACCAGTCTCCCGAGATCAGTTTCGGGGCGCAGCTGCCGCATATGGAAGTGACCGGCGTCAAGCAGCTCTGGCCGTTCTGGATGGCCCGCAAGCCGCGCGATTGGGTCATGGACAACATGTTCGGCGGCACCATCACCAATGGCTCGATCGCCGTCTTCATTCCGGCCGGCCGGATGAAGGGGCCGGGCATTCCGATGGAGCTCGACAAGAACGAACTGCAGATCGGTTTTGATCTCGCCAATACCCGGATCAACCTGCCGGGCGACGTGCCTCCGCTACGCGACATCGATGGCCGTTTCGACTTGAAGGGCGAGGTGATGCAGGTCGATATTGCACGCGCATCTTCCTTCTTTCCATCCGGTCGGTTCGTCGCCGTTGAAGGCGGCCGGTTCTCGATCCCCTCGACCTATGTAAAACCGCTGATGGCGGACCTTTCGCTTAAGATTGCGGGGCCGGCCGATGCGATGACGGAGCTTGCGAATTTCCGGCCGATCAATGCGCTGAAGGGGACCGAGTTCAAGCCGGAGGATTTTTCCGGTCACGCGCGCGTCGACCTCAAGGCCCATATGGGGCTGATCCTGGCGCACAATCCGCCGAAACCCACCTGGAGTGCCCATATCGATCTGGACGACATCGATCTCGGCCCGCAGTTTTCCGGCCGCAAGATCGGCGGCCTGGATGGCACGCTCGACATCGACAACCTGGCGGCACGGCTTGTCGCCAAGGGGACGATCGATGATGTGCCGGCCGATATCACACTGGTCGAACCAGTCGGTCCGGCGTCGTCGGTCAAGCGCGAGCGGATCGTCAAGACCGTCCTCAACAACGATCAGCGGGAAAAACTCGCGCCGGGTCTCTCCGACGTGATCGACGGGCCGGTGACGGCTCAGTTGACGCGGATCGACGAAACTCGCCAATCCGTCTCGCTCGATCTCAGCCGAGCAACGCTTTCCATCCCGTGGCTCGGCTGGACCAAGGGCGGCGGCATTCCGGCCAAGGCGCAATTCGAGTTGTCTGACACCGGAGAACGTTCCGATATCCGCAATTTCGAACTCTCCGGCGACGGGTTTGGCGCGCGCGGGAGCTTCGCGCTCAATGGCGGCAGCCTGACGTCGGCGGACTTTTCGCATATGCAGCTCTCACCGTCCGACAATTATGCGGTGAGCGTCAAACGCACCAAGGGCAATTTCGACGTCTCGATCAGCGGCTCCGTCGTCGATATGCGGCCCGTCGTCACCAAGATCCGGGCAGGCGGAAAGAGCGGCAGCGGCGCCAAACGCGCGGGCGACGATACGAGCAACGCCACCGTGCGAGGTAAGCTCGACCGCATGATCGGGTTCAATGACCAGACGCTCTCGAATGTGTCGTTCCTGTTTTCAAGCCGTAGCGGCAATATTTCGGCGGCGGATTTTTCCGGCTCGACGGAAAGCGGACAGGCGGTCGTCAGCGAGATGAATGCGGGCGACACGATTTCCATCACCAGCGGCGATGCCGGCGCGATCATCCGCTTCATGAACCTCTACGACAACATGCGCGGCGGCCTCCTGAACCTGCGCTTGAAGGCGCAGGGCGATGCGTGGACCGGTGCCATCGATCTGCGCAATTTCGCGCTGGTCAACGAGGCCAAACTCCAGTCTCTCGTTGCGACCCCGGACCAGGAGGGCCGCAGCCTGAACACGGCCACGAAAAAGAACATCGACGTCAATTCGGCCAAATTCCAGCGCGGCTTTGCAAGCCTGCTTTATCGGAACGGCTCGTTTGCCATAGAAAACGGCGTCGTGCGCGGCGAGCAGATTGGTGCGACCTTCCAGGGCCTGGTGCGCGATGCCAAGGGCAATATGGAGATGACCGGGACGTTCATGCCGGCCTACGGCCTGAACCGCCTGTTCGGCGAGCTGCCGCTGATCGGTGCCATTCTCGGCAACGGCCGCGATCGCGGCCTGCTCGGCATCACCTTCAAGCTCGAAGGTCCGTTCGAAAAGCCGAGGCTGACCGTGAACCCGCTGTCGCTGATCGCGCCCGGCATCTTCCGGCAGATTTTCGAGTTCCAATAAAAAGAGCCGCTCGTCGCGGCCCGTTTCAACTTGTTATCGAGATGCTCGGCTTAGGCGGGGCGCACCAGGATGTGCTTCTTCTTGCCGAGCGAGAGCTTGATGACGCCGTCGCCGGTGATCTCGCCGGTGCCGATGGTCATGCGTTCGTCGCTGACGGCCTGATCGTTGATGCGCACGGCGCCGCCCTGGACGTGACGGCGCGCTTCGCCGTTCGAACCGGAAAGGCCGGCGCGCACGATCAGCGATAGGAGCCCGATCCCGGCTTCGAGATCGGCAGTGGGAACCTCGACCGACGGCAGGTTTTCTGAAAGCGCGCCTTCCTCGAACGTCTTACGGGCGGTCTCCGCTGCTTCTTCCGCAGCTGTGCGACCGTGCAGGATGGCCGTGATCTCGGTTGCGAGGATCTTCTTGACCTCGTTGATCTCCGAGCCGCCGAGCGCTGAAAGCCTGGCAATCTCGTCCATCGGCAGCGTCGTGTAGAGCTTCAGGAAGCGGGGAACGTCCGCATCCTCGGTATTGCGCCAGTATTGCCAGAAATCATAGGCCGACAGCATGTCCGGGTTGAGCCAGATGGCGCCCGTCGCCGATTTGCCCATCTTGGCACCGGAGGACGTGGTCAGGAGCGGCGAAGTCAGCGCAAAAAGCTGCTGCGTCCCCATACGGTGACCGAGGTCGATACCGTTGACGATATTCCCCCACTGATCCGAGCCGCCCATCTGCAGCCGGCAGCCGGTCCGCTTGGCGAGTTCCACAAAGTCATAGGCCTGGAGGATCATGTAGTTGAATTCCAGGAAGGATAGCGACTGCTCACGATCGAGGCGCGTCTTGACGCTCTCGAACGACAGCATCCGGTTGACAGAGAAGTGCCGGCCGACGTCGCGCAGGAACTCGAGGTAGTTGAGGCTGCGCAGCCAGTCGGCATTGTTGATCATCAGTGCGTCCTTCGGACCTTCGCCATAGGCGAGGTAGTTCGCGAAGACGCGCTTTATCGAGGCGATGTTGCCTTCGATCGTGTCGACGGTCATCAGCTGGCGCGCTTCGTCCTTGAACGAAGGATCGCCGACCATGCCGGTGCCGCCGCCCATCAGCGAGATTGGCCGGTGGCCGGTCTGCTGCATCCAGTGCAGCATCATGATCTGGATCAGGCTGCCGGCGTGCAGGCTCGGCGCCGTTGGGTCGAAACCGATATAGCCGGTGACGATTTCCTTCGAAAACAGTTCGTCGAGCCCGGTCTCGTCGGAAACCTGGTGGATGAAACCGCGCTCGTCGAGCGTGCGGAGGAAATCGGACTTGAACCTGGACATGATCTAACTCTGGGCAGGGTGGGTTCTGGGATATGTGGCCGCGCCTCTAGCACTGTTTTTGCCGGTAATCACTTCAAAAGTGATGTTGGGTGTGATCAGCGCGACGAATGGGCGGCGGCCAACAGGGAACCTTGCAATTTCCGCAGGACGCAATAGCAGGTGCAAGAAGGACAGGTTATGCATTAACGGTTTCTTGTTCCATGGGCTTTTAACATCCGGCCCGGGACGCGATAATCGGGTGGTGTGCAGGTCTCCTGCATTGATGGGCTGATGAACGGGGCTGCCTTTTTCCTCGCGGTGAATTTTATCATCGCCATGTGTTTCGGTGCGGTTTTTGTTGTGGTTTCCACGCGCAGCCGCTCGCGGACGGCTGCGCTCTGGTTTGCCGCCGCTTTTACCATCGCCTCGCTCTCGTCAGTCTGTGAGTTGCTGGTCGCCTATGCGTATCTCACGAAATTCTGGGCAATCTGCGCTTTCGCATCGGTGCTCTGCGGCATGACCTTGCTCAGGGTCGGTATCGGCACTCTCTACGGCCGGAAGGTCGCGCCTGTCTGGGCAGGCTGTTTCCTGGTGACGGGCATCTGCCTCGACCTGCTGATCTACGACCTGCCTCGGGGAACCGCCGCACATGCCTTTTCCTACCAGACACCGTTTGCCTTGGCGCTCCTTTCGAGTGCGGCGGCCATCTTTTCATCGACCCGCCGGCTGGCGATCGACCGGGCGCTTGGTTATCTGCTGCTGGCGACCGGCCTGCATTTTTTCGCAAAGGCGAGCCTTGCCGTGATCGCGGGGGCGGGCACGACCGCCAAGGATTATATCGGCACCAATTACGCGCTGATCTCACAAAGCTCGACTGCCGTGCTGATGGTCGCGGTCGGATTGACGCTGCTGTCGGTTCTGGTCCTGGAGATCATGGCGGACGAGCGCAGCAATTCGGAGAAGGACGCGCTTTCTGGTCTTGCCAATCGCCGCGGCTTCGAGAACGGCGTCAAGGCGGCGATGGCGCTGGCGCCGAAGGCCGGGCACGCGGTGATCATCTGCGATCTCGACCATTTCAAGCGCATCAACGACACCTACGGCCATCACGGTGGTGATCTGGTGATCCAGGCCTTCAGCGATCTGTTGCAGACGAGCGCCGCCAAGAATGCCGTGGTCGGCCGCATCGGCGGCGAGGAGTTCGCGATCTTCATCCCCAGTACGACGCTCGACATGGCGACGCTGTTTGCGCAGGCGCTCCGGGGCGGAACGATGGGAATAACGGTCAGCGCGCTCCCGTCCTCCTTTGCCGTGACTGCAAGTTTCGGCGTGGCGGAACTTGCGCCGGGAGGCGATCTTGCGGGAGCCATGCGAGACGCTGATGCTGCTCTCTACGAGGCCAAGCGCTCCGGCCGCAACCGCGTCAGGCAGGCGCGGCATATCGGCTCTCCGCAGCCGAAATCCATCAAAGCCGTCAAATGAAAACGGCCGCCGAAGCAGCCGTTTTCGCCAACAGTTTTTGAAAGCGATCAGCGAATGCGCTTGGCTGCCGGTTCAGGCACCAATTCGCCGTTGAGGCGGCGGTCGAGATAATCCTCGCATTCGCCCATCAGCGTGTCCACCTGGCCGTTGAAGAAGTGATTGGCGCCCTCGACTATCCGATGGGTGATCAGAATGCCCTTCTGCGTCTTCAACTTTTCCACGAGCCCGTTGACGTCCTTTTCGGGGGCCACCTTGTCGCTGTCGCCGTTGATGATCAGGCCGGACGACGGGCAGGGCGCAAGGAACGAGAAGTCGTAGATGTTCGGCTGCGGCGCGATCGACATGAAACCCTCGATCTCAGGACGGCGCATCAGGAGCTGCATACCGATCCAAGCGCCGAAGGAATAACCCGCGACCCAACAGCTCTTCGAATCGGGATGCAGGCTCTGCACCCAGTCGAGCGCCGAGGCAGCATCCGAAAGCTCTCCGGCGCCGTGGTCGAATTCGCCCTGGCTGCGACCGATGCTGCGGAAATTGAACCGGAGTGTCGTAAAACCGCGCTTCTGGAACATGTAGAAGAGCTGGTAGACGATCTGGTTGTTCATCGTGCCGCCAAACTGCGGGTGCGGGTGCAGGACGATGGCGATCGGGGCGCTCTTTTCCTTGGATGGCTGGTAACGACCTTCAAGGCGGCCGGCTGGGCCGTTGAAAATGACTTCGGGCATCGGTACTCCGGTCAATATGTTCAGGTTCCAAACGAGTATCACGTCGAGTTTGACTTGACGAAGACGCTCAGCTTTTCTAAACTCAGTTTAGAACCATTCGAAACTTTGGGCTGCATGCTGGATGCGCGCCCGATGCGATGTCTCTTACGGCAAGGCCGACGGAAATTTCAAGGAAAATGCGGGTCCCCCGTCCGCCCATATGTAATTCAACATCTATCTAGAAACGGAAGCCGATCAGGCAATGGCGCTGAACCGCACATATCTGGACTGGAACGCGACCGCGCCCTTGAGCGCGCCGGCCCGCGCCGCCATGCTGGATGCGTTGCAATTGCCGGGAAACGCCTCGTCGGTTCACGGCGAGGGCAGGGCGGCACG
>NZ_JALBGW010000126.1:0-13384 GCF_023006485.1 Neorhizobium sp. BETTINA12A | reverse complement strand
CGCCTCGGTGGCTCTGCGCAAGCTTGTCGATGCGGCGCGCGCAGCCAGCAGTTCGGGAGACGACAGGCGCCGGGCTCAGGAGGTCGCCGATCGTTTCATGCGGGCGCTCGGCGGGGATCAGCCGGGATATGAGGACGCGGCGCGGGCGCTTTATGCGGGGCAGGAGGATCGCTTCAGGGAGCTGACGGAGAGCTGGCCGAGGGATGTCCGGGACCATGCTCGATATCTCGCCCGAGGTGCATTCCGGACTGGCCCCGCGGAAGAAAAGTAAATCCTGCTATGTCGGGGTAGTCGGCGGGAAATGCCGCCGACTCAGGTCATGCCGAGCGGTTGGGTCCTTTTTGAACATGTTCTGTCCGCGATTGAACATGGACCGGATGACAACCGCACCCTAAGTTGTTTCGAGCCGCCGGGGAGGGCGGTTCGGAGGAGCAATTTATGGATCGCATGAAGAACAAGGTCGTTCTCGTTTTCGGCGCCGGCTCGGTCGGCCCGGGTTTCGGGAACGGCAAGGCTGCCGCCGTCGCCTATGCCCGCGAGGGCGGCAGCGTCGTCTGCGTCGACGTTGATCTCGATGCGGCGAGGAACACGGTCGACGTCATCGAATCCGAGGGCGGTTCAGGCCTGGCGCTCGCCGCGGACGTCACCAGATCCAGTGATATTTCTGCCGTTGTCGAAGCGACCATGGAACGCTTCGGCCGTATCGACGTGCTGCACAACAATGTCGGCATCAACCTGCCGGGCGGTGCGGCGGAGGCAACCGAAGAGAGTTGGCGCAAGGTGATGGACGTCAACCTGACCAGCGCCTTCCTCACCTGCAAGGCCGTTCTGCCGATCATGGAGAAACAGGGCGGCGGGGCGATCATCAACATCTCGTCGCTCGCCTCCATCAGGTGGACCGGCTACCCCTACGTTTCATATTATGCATCGAAGGCGGCGCTCAATCACTTCACGCGGGCGATTGCGATCGAATATGCGGCCAAGGGCATCCGCGCCAACGCGATTCTTCCGGGCGTGATGGATACGCCACATATCCAGAAGCAGATCAGCGGCTATTATGGTTCTGCCGAGGAGATGAAGGCCAAAAGGGACGCGCTTTCGCCGATGAAACGGCAGGGGGATGGCTGGGATATCGCCTGGGCCGCGGTTTTCCTCGCTTCCGACGAGGCAAAATACATTACCGGCGTCGAGCTTCCGATCGACGGCGGGCTGCATGTGACGGTGTCCGGCAGCTTGAACTGAGGCAATTGCAGGTGCGCTGGAGCGAGATCCATGATGTGGATCGGTTTTAAAGTTTCTACTCCGGCGGCAAATCTAGGCTTGCCTAATCTGTCGGACTTCAGCAAACTCCGGCAACTTGAAGAAGAATAAGATCCAGATAATGGACCACTGCGGATGGCTGGAGGAGCTGGACGTCGAGAGGAGAAGCGGTCGCGCCGGAGAGGGGCGTGGTCCGCGCGGATTTGCGGCTTGGTCCGCGAATATCCGGAGCGTTTCTTCCGTTTGTCCGCTTCGCAGCACAGAGGAGGATGATGTGTGACGGCAGCTCATAATACGGTCGAGCCCATGGACGAGGCTTCGCTGCTCGCCGGCCTCGAAGGCGTGGCGCCGCAGCAGAGCGGTTCCGTCTGGATGCGGCCGGCGGAGGCGATTGCTGCTGCGCTTCTCGTCGGAATTATCGCGCTTCTGTTGGCCGGGGTTATTTCCCGCTACGTTTTTTCGCTGCCGATCGTCTGGATCGACGAGGTGGCATCGATCTCTTTCCTCTGGCTTGCCATGCTCGGCTCGGCCATGGCCGTCGACCGCAGCGAGCACCTGCGGCTGACGCTCTTCGTCGGCATGCTGCCGGAAAGGGTGCAGGGATTGGCCAACACGCTGGCCCTGCTGCTGATGGCGCTTTTCCTCGGCGTGATGCTGCGGCCGGCCTATGAATATGCAATCGAGGAATCCTACATCACTTCTGCGGCGCTCAACATTCCGATGAGTTTTCGCGCCGCCGCCCTGCCCGTTGGTGTCGGGCTGATGTTGATCCTCGCGGTTATCAACGCGCTGAAGGGATCGACCTTGAGGCAGGTCGCGATATCGGTGGTGGTCATCGCCGCCGCGACCCTGCTGCTCTGGCTCGTCGGGCCGGGCCTCAAGGAGATCGGCAACTGGAACATCCCGATCTTCCTCGTCGGTTTCGTGGCGTTGTTTCTCGTGCTCGGCGTGCCGATCGCCTTCTGTTTCGGCCTTGGGACGCTGGCATTCCTGACATTTACGACGTCAGTCCCGGTGTTCGTAATGATCGGCCGCATGGACGAGGGCATGTCGAGCATCATCCTGCTGTCGGTGCCGATCTTCGTGCTGCTCGGCTGCGTGCTCGATGCGACCGGCATGGGCAAGGCGATCGTCGAGGTGCTGGCCTCGCTGCTCGGCCACGTGCGGGCCGGCATGTCCTATGTCCTGCTCGGTTCGATGTTCCTGGTGTCCGGTATTTCCGGCTCCAAGGTCTCCGATATGGCGACCGTCGCGCCTGCCCTGTTTCCGGAAATGAAACGCCGCGGCCACAGGCCGCCGGAGATGATCGCGTTGCTGGCGACCGGGGCGGCAATGGCGGAAACCGTGCCGCCTTCGATTGTGCTGATCGTGCTCGGCTCCGCCGCCGGCGTCTCGATCGCCGGGCTGTTCACGTCGGGTTTCGCGATCGCCATGGTTTTGCTTCTGGTTCTCGCGATCCTGGCGCGCTGGAAGGCGCGGCACGAATCCATGGCCGGTGTGCGCCGTGCACCGCTTTCGGTGATCAAGAAGGCGTTGCTGGTCGCCGCTCCGGCACTGGTTTTGCCCTTCCTGATCCGCACCGCCGTCGGCGAGGGGATCGCCACCGCGACGGAAGTTTCGACGATCGCCGTCCTCTACGCGATGATCATCGGGGCGACGCTCTACGGCGGCATCAGCCTGAAGAAGCTCTATGCGATGCTGGTGGAGACGGCAGCACTTTCCGGCGCGATCCTGATGATCCTGGGTGCCGCGTCCGCAATGGCCTGGGCACTGACCCAGACGGGATTTGCAGCCCAGCTTGTGCAGGCGGTGCAAGGCCTGCCAGGTGGTTGGCTGACCTTCATGGGCGTCACCATCCTGATCTTCATGGTGCTCGGCTGCGTGCTCGAGGGTCTGCCGGCGATCGTGCTGATGGCGCCGATCATGTTTCCGGTCGCTCGTTCGCTCGGCATCAACGACATCCACTATTCCATGGTGGTGGTGACGGCGATGAATATCGGCCTGATGACGCCGCCGATCGGCATCGGTTTCTACATCGCCTGCAAGATCGGCAATGTTTCGCCCGACGAAGCGATGAAGGCCATCTGGCCCTATATCGGCGCGCTGATGATCGGCCTTCTGGTGATCGCGGCCGTGCCCTATTTCTCGACCGCCTTTCTCTAGAGGCTGTGAGGCAAAAAACTGGGAACTGAATTCGGAGGAGGATTTCATGAACGTCAATCGCAGAACGCTTCTTTTGGGCGCGGCCACGACCGGCATCGCCACGACCTTTTCGATCCGCACGCGGCCGGCCAATGCCGCCGAGTTCACCTATAAGTTCGCCAACAACCAGACGCTGACGCATCCGATGAATACCCGCGCCAAGGAGGCTGTCGCCAAGATTCTGGAGGAGAGCGGTGGTCGCATGGCGATCAATATCTTCCCGTCGAGCCAGCTCGGCGCCGATACGGACATGCTGAACCAGGTGCGTTCCGGCGGCGTCGAAATGTTCAGCCTTTCGCCGATCATCCTGTCGACCCTGGTGCCGAATGCCTCGCTCAACGGCGTCGGTTTCGCGTTCCCGAGCTACGACAAGGTCTGGCCAGCCATGGACGGCGAACTCGGCAAGTATGTTCGCGGCGAGATCGAGAAGAAGGGGCTGCTGACGCTCGAAAAGATATGGGACAACGGTTTCCGGCAGATTACCTCGTCCAAGGGGCCGATCGAAAAACCGAAGGACCTTGAAGGTTTCAAGATCCGCGTGCCGGTCAGCCCGCTCTGGACCTCGATGTTTACCGCCTTCGGGTCGGCGCCAGCCAGCATCAACTTTGCCGAAACCTATACCGCGTTGCAGACGGGCATCGTCGACGGACAGGAAAATCCACTCGCCATCCTGACGACGGCAAAGCTGTTCGAGGTGCAGAAATACGTCTCAATGACGAACCACATGTGGGATGGTTTCTGGATTCTCCTCAACCGCCGCTCCTGGCAGGCGCTGCCGGCAGATCTGCAGGGGATCGTCTCTAAGCACTTCAACGCCGCCGCCGAGCTGCAGCGCAAGGACGTCATGGGCCTCAACGCCACCGTTCAGGCCGAACTCGAAGGCAAGGGCATGAAGTTCAACAAGCCGGACGGCGCGCTTTTCCAGGAAAAGCTGCGCGCTGCCAATTTCTACAAGGACTGGAAGTCGAAATACGGCGACGAGGCCTGGGCGATCCTCGAAAAGGCTATCGGCAAGTCATTGAGCTGATCGGTGGCGGCCATGCATCTGATGGGAAACGGCATATGCAACAGGTGATCGAGATCCCCTCGGGTCTTCGGGAAGGTGCCGTTTCCGGCTCGCAGGCGGTGGAGCGGGCGCTGCAGCTTCTCTCCATCGTCGGCCGCGGCGCGGAAAAGGGCGTGGCGCTCGCCGATGTAGTCGCCGATAGCGGCCTCAACAAACCCACTGCCCGGCGGCTGCTGATGGCGCTGATGCGGTCCCGCCTCGTCGAGCAGGACGAACTTACCCGCCGATATTATCTCGGCGGGGAACTTTACGTCCTCGGCATGCTGGCTTCTCGCCGGCACGGCCTTCTGGAAATGGCGGGCGAGAGCCTGAAGCGGCTTTCAGGAAAGTCGGCCGATACGAGCTTCGTCTCGATGCGGCGTGACGACTACGCCGTCTGCCTGCATCGCGAGGAGGGCACGCATCCGGTGCGCACCCATGCGCTGCTGACCGGCGACCAGAACCCGCTCGGCGTCGGTGCCGGTTCGCTCGCGATGCTGGCGGCATTGCCGGACGCGGAAGTGGAGGCGGTCCTCGGCCGCATTGAAGGCGTCATTGCCGCGCAATATCCGGGCTATTCCCCTCAGATTATCCGAGAGGATGTCGCTCGCTCACGCGAACTTGGTTACGCGCTCAATCCCGGGCGGGTAATCGCCAATTCCTGGGGGATCGGCATGGCGATCCTGCTGCCCGACGGACGGCTTGCAGGAGCGTTGTCGATTGCCGCGATCGACAGTCGCATGGGTGAGGCGCGTCAGAAAGAGCTTGTCGGGCTGCTGGCTCATGAGGTCGAGCGGGTGCAGGGCAAGCTGAAATTGCTGTTCAGTTCGGAGAAACCGGCGCTTCGAAAGGCGCCGCAAGCGGCACGGTCGAGAACACCGGAACGGGTTTGAAACGAAGGAGAAGGTCATGGCAGGAGCGCAGATCGTCGGTTGGGCGCATTCGAAGTTCGGCAAGTCCGAAGCGGGCTCGACGCGGGAATTGATGGCCGAGGTGATCAATCCGGCCCTGGAACATGCCGGCATCACGGCCAAGGATGTCGACGGCATTTTTGTCGGCGTGTTCAACAACGGTTTTTCCAAGCAAGATTTTCAAGGCGCCTTGGTGGCGATGGCGGCCGACGGGTTCGACCATGTGCCGGCGGTGCGGATGGAAAATGCCTGCGCCACAGGCTCCGCGGCGCTCTATTCGGCGCTCGATTTCATCGCTGCCGGCCGCGGCAAGATCGCGCTGGTCGTCGGTGCGGAAAAGATGACGGCACTGCCCACCAAGGAGACGGGCGACATCCTGCTGTCCGCTTCCTATCGCGAGGAGGAAGCGGATGTCGAAGGCGGCTTCGCCGGCCTCTTCGGCCGCATCGCCAGCCATTATTTCCAGCGTTATGGCGACCGTTCGGAAGAGCTGGCGATGATCGCGGCCAAGAACCACGCGAACGGCATGAAGAACCCCTATGCGCATATGCAGAAGGATTTCGGTTTCGATTTCTGCAACACGGTCTCCGACAAGAACCCTTATGTGGCAGCGCCCCTGCGCCGTACCGACTGCTCGCTGGTGTCCGATGGTGCTGCCGCGTTGGTGATTGCGGCGCCCGACGTCGCGGTCGGCATGAAGCGCGGCGTTGCCTTCAAGGCGCACAATCATGTCAACGACATCCTCGCCATGTCGCGTCGCGACCCGATCGCGTTCGACGGCGCGCGCATGGCCTGGCAGAAATCTTTGGCGGAGGCGGGCGTTTCGCTGGACGACCTCAACTTCGTCGAGACGCATGACTGCTTCACCATCGCCGAACTCATTGAATACGAGGCGATGGGGCTTGCCGAACCCGGCAAGGGTTACCGCGTCATCCGCGAAGGCATTACCCGCAAGGACGGCCGCCTGCCGGTCAATCCGTCCGGGGGCCTGAAATCCAAGGGCCATCCGATCGGCGCAACTGGTGTTTCCATGCATGTCATGGCGGCGATGCAGCTCTGCGGCGAGGCGGGCGACATGCAGCTGCCGAAGGCGACGATGGCCGGTGTGTTCAACATGGGCGGCGCCGCCGTCGCCAATTACGTGTCCATCCTGGAGCGGACGAAATGAACGCGACGACCTCGGTTGGCGTCGGCAATCGGACCGAACCGAAGGGCGGGCTCAGCCCCCGCTCGACGCGGGTGATGAACCTTGCCCGCTTCGTGACGCAGGCGATGCGCCGCGAACCGCAGGGCGTTGCGCTGGTCTGGGCCGAGAAGACCTGGACCTGGGAAGAGTTCGAGGCGCGCATCGACGCGATGGCGGCAGCGCTGCAGCAGCGTTTCGGGGTGAGCAAGGGCGACCGCATCCTGGTCCAGTCGCAGAACTGCAACCAGATGTTCGAGAGCATGTTCGCCTGTTTCCGGATCGGCGCCGTCTGGGTGCCGACCAACTTTAGACAGACGCCGGAAGAGGTCGCCTATCTCGCCAAGGCGAGCGGCGCCACAGGCCTGATCTGCAACGCTTCGTTTCCGGATCACGCGCGCGTGGTGCGCGAAAGCAATCCGGAAATCAGTTTCGTTATTGCCATCGGCGCGGCGGATTCTGGGCCGTCCTATGACGCTATTGTCGACGAATTCCGAGGCAGGAAGCCGGCCGAAGCGCGGGTCGAGCGCGACGATCCCTGCTGGTTCTTTTTCACGTCCGGCACCACCGGCCGGCCGAAGGCGGCGGTGCTGACCCATGGCCAGATGGCTTTCGTGATCAACAACCATCTCTGCGACCTGATGCCCGGCGTTACCTCCGCCGACGCGGCGCTGGTCGTCGCCCCGCTTTCGCATGGCGCTGGCGTGCATCAGCTCACCCAGGTGGCGCATGGGGTGAAGACTATCCTGCTGCCGACCGAAAAATTCGATATCGACGCGGCGTGGGCGCTGGTCGAAAAATGGCGCGTCTCGACGATGTTCACGGTGCCGACCATCCTGAAGCTGCTGGTCGAGCATCCGGCCGCCGAGAAATACGACCACTCCTCGCTCCGCTACGTCATCTATGCCGGCGCGCCGATGTATCGCGAGGACCAGAAGCGGGCGCTGAAAAGCCTCGGGCCGGTGATCGTGCAATATTTCGGGCTCGGCGAGGTGACGGGGGCGATCACCGTCCTGCCGCCAGCCTTGCATACCGCCAAGGACGGCGAAGCCGCCAGGATCGGCACCTGCGGCATGGAGCGCACCGGCATGCAGGTGTCGATCCAGAACGATGCGGGCGAAGAGGTCGGGCCTTACGAGACCGGCGAGATCTGCTGCACCGGCCCGGCGGTCTTTGCCGGTTATTACGACAATCCCGAGGCCAACGAGAAGGCGTTCCGCAACGGCTGGTTCCGAACGGGCGATCTCGGCCATATGGATGAGGAGGGTTTCCTCTACATTACCGGCCGCGCCTCGGACATGTACATCTCCGGCGGTTCGAACGTCTACCCGCGCGAGATCGAGGAGAAGCTCCTCACCCATCCGGCAATCAGCGAGGTGGCCGTGCTCGGCGTGCCCGATCCGCTCTGGGGCGAAGTCGGCATCGCCGTCTGTGTCGCCAAGCCCGGTTCGGCGGTGACCGAGAAGGACCTGTTCGCCTTCATCGACGGCAGGATGTCCCGCTACAAGATGCCGAAACGCTTCATCTTCTGGGACGCGCTGCCGAAATCCGCCTATGGCAAGATCACCAAGAAGATGATCCGCGAAGAACTGCAGGCGCGCGGCGAGCTTGACGATAAGTCGGCTAACGATCTGCCGGGGCTGCGCCAACTCAAGCATCCGGGCCCTGTCGCACCGATCAGGCGCGAGGCGGTGCGAACCGCGCTGAAGCCGGTCGAGGGCGTGCTGCGGCCGGGAGAGGTTTTCATGGCCGAGGTGGCGCGCGTCTTCGCGGAGGCGGGCTGCAAGGGTGGTTTCGTCAATATCGAGGGCGGAGCCTGCGATCCGTTTCGTTATGTCCTGCCGGCCTTCTCGCCGGACAAGGACCATGCGGCCTGGTACAGCGCAACCTTCGCGCCGGAAGCGGGCGGCAAATTCCACTCGGCGACTGCGATGGTAGGTGAGCGGGACGGCGCGCCGTTCCTGCATTGCCACGGCATCTGGGATACGGGTGAAGGGGCTCTGCGCATGGGGCATGTGCTGCCCTTCGACAGCATTGTCAGCCGTCCGATAGCGGTCAAGGGATATGGCAGCGCCACAGCGACCTTCTCCTCCATCCCCGATCCGGAAACGAATTTCACGCTGTTTTCCGCCAAGGGCGAGAGCGGCGGGGGCAACGGCGTTCTGCTGCGGATCCGGCCGAACGAGGATGTCGGTTTGGCAATCGAGGAAGTCTGCCGCGAGCATGGCATCGAGAGCGCCCGCATCTACGGCATCGGCAGCATCAACGAGCCCGTGTTCGAGGATGGGCGCCGCGTGGTCTGCCTCGCGACCGAGATCGCCATCGAGAACGGCGTGCTCGAAATGACGCCGGATGGGCTTCAGGCCTCGATCGATGCCGGGGTCGTCGATACGGATGGCGTGATCTATCACGGCCGGCTGGCGCGGGGCGATAATCCCGTCGGCGTCACCTTCGAACTGGTCATCATCGACAATCGGGAGAGCTGAACATGCGCAGCGTCGTCGTCACGGGTGCGGGATCGGGTATCGGCCTTTCGACGACGGAGCTTCTGATCGAAGCCGGCTGGCATGTGCTGGCCGCCGACCGCGATGCTGCGGCGCTTGACCGGTTGGCGGAACGGCTCGGCAATCGGTCCGGTCTCCTCACCACCGTTCTTCTCGATATCACCGACGAGAAGGCGATCGCGGGTTTCGCGGAACGCTGCCAGGCTCTTCAAAATCCGCTTCAGGCACTGGTCAACAGCGCCGGCATCGGTTCGAACGTGCGTTTTGCGGATACCACGACCGATCAGCTCCGGCGGATCTATGAGGTGAATGTCGTCGGCGCGTTCGCGCTGTCTCAGGCGCTGGCGCCGATCATGCGGGAAAACGGCGGCGGGTCGATCGTGCATATCGCCTCGGTCTCCGGCATCAAGGGCAATCTCGGCCGTTCCGCCTATGGCGCGTCGAAGGGCGCGCTGGTGACGCTCACCAAGATCATGGCGGTCGAACTTGCCGACGACCTGATCCGCGTCAACGCCATTGCGCCGGGTCCGATCGAGACGCCGATGGTCAAGGAGAACCACACGGCGGTGACGCGTGAAGAGTGGAAGCGCACCGTGCCGATGCGCCGATACGGTCGGCCGGAGGAGATTGCCACGGCAATCGCCTTTCTCGTCGACGAACGCCAATCCTCCTATGTGACCGGCCAGATTCTGGCCGTCGACGGCGGATTCACGGCTGCCGGACTGATGGCCTGAACCGTTCCGGCACGACATTCGTCATATGACAATCTCTTCACGAAAATAGGCGGCCCGACGCGTCGACGCTCGTTGACAAGTCACGGGATAGATTAGAAAACTGCCGACTTCCGACGGCAGCCACGGGGGGACTTTCAATGTCTAGGCGCGCGTTATTCGGCTTTCTCGCTCTCATCGTTTCCGCTTTCGCTCTCGTCTCGCCGCTGACTGCGGCCGACCGGCGGATCGAAAGCACTCCGAACAGCGATTATCTCGGTTTTGATCTTCGAACCGTGAAGAATGTCAGCCAGCCCCAGTGTGAGGCGGCCTGCGTCGGCGACAATGCCTGCAAGGCTTTCACCTATAACGAGAAAGCCAAATGGTGCTTCCTCAAGTCGGATTACAGCCAGCTCAACCCGTTTCCGGGTGCGACCGCCGGCAAGATTGTCGTAACCGCCGTTGAACCCGATATCGGCGCCCCGCCAAAACTGTCTTTCCTCTCGGAAGAAGTTCTCCAGCAGGCGCGCGATCAGAAGGATGGCCTGACGCTTGGCGACAACCAGCAGAGTTACGGCGTCGAAAATTTGAAGACGATCGCCCAGGGCCAGGTTCTGGCCGGCAATATCGATACGGCCGTCTACAATTTCAAAGGCGCGCTCTCGGTCATCCCCGACGACGGTGCGCTGTGGATCGAGCTTGCCCGTGCTGCCAGCACCGCGAAGAACAACACCACGGTCGACGGCGAAGGCACGCTTGCCGCCGTCAACGGCTATCAGCTTTCACGCACGACGCAGACCCGCGCCGATGCGCTGGCGGTTCTCGGGGCCGCGCTTGCCAAGCAGCAGAATTATCGCGCCGCGCTCAATGCCTACAAGGCGAGCCTTGCGCTGGTGAATGCCCGCACCGTTCAGGCCGCCTATAACGACCTGCGCGAACGCCAGGGTTTCCGCATGACCGGCAACACGGTCGATGCCGACAGCGCCAACCCCCGCGTCTGCGTGCAGTTTTCCGAACCGCTTGTGAAGATCGGCGTCGATTACGCGCCCTTTGTCGTGCTCAACGGCCAGGCGCCAAAGGCGATGGAGGCCAAGGACAGCCAGATCTGCGTCGAAGGCCTCACCCACGGCCAGCGTTACAAGCTGTCGCTGCGCCGTGGCCTGCCCTCTTCCGTGGATGAGCCGCTCGCGGCACAGGTCGACATCGATGTCTATGTCAAGGATCGTTCAGCGACCGTGCGGTTCACCGGCGACAGTTTCGTGCTGCCGTCGACCGCGCGCCGCGGCATTCCGATCGTTTCGGTCAATACCGAGAAGGCCAATCTGAAGCTCTACAGGGTAGGGGACCGCAGCATCGCCCCGCTGCTCGCCAATTCGCAGTTCCTGACCCAGATGGACGGCTATAACGCCACCCAGATCCAGGAGCAGAGCGGCGAACTGGTCTGGCAGGGCACGATCGATATCGCCCAGGACCTCAACAAGGACGTGGTGACCAGCTTCCCCGTCGACGAGGCTCTGCCGACCCGCAAGCCCGGCGTCTACATGCTGACGGCGGCGGCCGCCAATGCGCCGAGCCAGGAATACGATACCAAGGCGACGCAATGGTTCGTGGTGTCGGATATCGGTCTCACCACCTATGCCGGCACGGACGGCCTCAACGTCTTTGCCCGCTCGCTCGGCAGCGCCAAGCCAATGGCCGGCGTCGACCTGCAGCTTCTCGCCAAGAACAACGAAATCCTCGGCACGGCGAAGACCGATGCGGATGGCCGCGCGGTGTTTACCGCCGGCCTGATGCGCGGCACGGCGGCGATGGTGCCGGCCGTGCTGGCGGCCCAGAACAACGGCCAGGACTATGTCGTCCTCGACATGGCCCGTGCCGGCTTCGATCTGTCCGACCGCGGCGTGACGGGCCGCCCCGCACCCGGCGCGATCGATATCCTGCCCTGGACCGAACGGGGCATCTATCGCCCCGGCGAAACCGTGCATGCCTCGGCGCTTGCCCGCAATATCGATGCGACGGCGATCGAGAACCTGCCGCTGACGTTCGTCTTCCTGCGCCCTGACGGCGTCGAGGATCGGCGCATCGTCAACAACGGCTCGCTCGGCGGTTATGCGCTCGACCTGCCGCTGCTTGCGACCTCGATGCGCGGCACCTGGACGATGCAGATCTTCACCGATCCCAAGGGATCGGCGATCGGCGAAAAGACCTTCCTCGTCGACGATTTCGTGCCGGATCGCATCGAATTCGACATGACCAGCGACGCCAAGGAAATCGCGGTCGGGGAGCCGGCGCCAGTCAATATCGACGGCCGTTATCTCTATGGAGCGCCGGCGGCCGGCCTCAACCTCGAAGGCGAGATTGCGCTGAAGACGTCGCGCGAAAATCCGGCCTTCCCGGGCTACCAGTTCGGCCTCGTCGATGAAGAGGCGAGCGAAGCGGTTCGCATTCCGCTGGAGGCGCTCGAACCGCTCGACGACGACGGCAAGGTTACCTTCGACGCGACCGTTTCCGAAGCGCCGTCGACGACGCAGCTCGTCAACGCCGATATCGTCGTGCGCATGCAGGAGGCCGGCGGTCGGGCGATCGAGCGTTCGATCACCCTGCCGGTCAAGGCAGAAGGCGCCCGGATCGGCATCAAGCCGGAATTTTCCGGCGATCTCGGCGAAAACTCCGTCGGCAATTTCACCGTGATCATGGTGGACGCCGCCGGCAAGAAGCAGGCGGTGCAGAACCTGCCCTGGAAACTGGTCAAGATCGACCGCGACTATCAATGGTATCGCGACGGCTCGTCCTGGCGGTATGAGCCGGTGACCCGCACCAGCCAGGCTGCCAACGGCACGGTGAATGTCACGGCCGATGGCGGCAAGGTTTCCGTTCCAGTTAAATGGGGCCGCTACCGGCTCGAAGTCGAAACCGCCGATATCGGCGGACCCACGTCCAGCGTCGAATTCGACGCCGGCTGGTTCGTGACCGCGACCTCGACCGAAACCCCGGATGCGCTGGAAATCGCGCTGGACAAGCAGAGCTACAAGGTCGGCGAGACGGCCAAGCTCAAGGTCTCGTCGCGTTACGCCGGCGAGCTGATGATCACGTCGGGTTCGGAGAGCCTGATTGCGGTCAAGACCGCGAGCATCGGCGCAAGCGGCGGCGAGGTGGACATTCCGGTCACGGCTGCCTGGGGTGCCGGGTCCTATGTCACCGCGACGCTTTATCGTCCGGGCCAGGCGCAGGAAAGCCGCATGCCGATGCGCGCCATCGGCGTTACCTGGCTGAAGGTCGACCCGGAAAACCGCGATTTGCAGGTGTCGATCACGGCGCCGGAAAAGACTCTGCCGCGGCAGCCGCTCAACATCTCGCTACAGGTCGCCGGAGCGGGCGCCAATCAGGACGCCTATGTCACCGTCGCTGCGGTTGATGTCGGTATCCTCAATCTCACGCGTTACCAGCCTCCGGCGCCGGACGACTGGTATTTTGGCCAGCGCCGCCTCGGCCTCGAAATCCGCGACCTCTACGGCCGCCTGATCGACGGCTCGCTCGGCGCGACCGGTCGGCTTCGCACCGGCGGGGAC
>NZ_JALBGW010000125.1:0-13905 GCF_023006485.1 Neorhizobium sp. BETTINA12A | reverse complement strand
CTGCGAGCACCCCGCGACCCGGCCTGGGTGGCCGACGGGCACGTCTCGGAAAAATGGCTGCCGATTTCCCCGGTCACCGGCCGGCTCGACGCCTTCGAATGGAAGGCGCCGTTCGACCAGCTCGAAGGCCCGGTCGAGGAAGGTTCGCTCGCAGCCGACACGGCGATCGCCAGCCTGCCGCCCGTCACCGAGGTGCCGGCTTTCACCCCGAAGACCGAGTCTCGCGCCGAGGAAGAGCCGCGGCCGATCGTGGTTCCGGTCAAGCCCGTTCCGCAGGAGGCAAAGCCGGCTCCGAAGGAGTTAGCTGTTGCAGCAAAAACACCAGCGCCTGCGAATGTGACGTCAAAGGACGGAAAAACCCCTGAAAATAGGGAGGAGCCCGTTCCCTTTTTCGGCCGCCCGCCGGATGATCCGGGTGTGAAAGATCCCGATGCCGGGCAGCCTGCAACGAGGCTCCGGTTGTTCTAGAATGGCGAGGGCCTGGAGATAGATGTTAGATCGCATTCAGGCCTTCCTCCACACTCTGACAGGATCTCACCATACACAGGAATTCGCGCCCGATGATCCGCGGGTGGCGTTCGTGGCGCTATGTTTCCAGGTCATGGAGGCGGACGGCAATATTTCCGATCAGGAACAGCAGAAGTTTCGCGATCTGCTGCGCGAACGGTACGACTTGAGCGAGGACCGCCTCAAGGTGCTGATCGAGGTCGGCCACCAGGCCGGCAGCGAGGCGGTCGATTATTACCGCTTCACGTCCGATCTTAGAAAACATCTCGTCAATGAAGAAGACCGTGTCGAGCTGCTCGGCATCCTCTGGGATATCGTTTATGCCGACGGCCAGCGCAGCGAAATCGAAGATCACGTGATCTGGAGGATCGCCGATCTTCTGGGCGTTTCGGCACGCGACAGGGTTCTGGAGCGCCAGCAGGCCGCCGCCCGTGCAACCTTGGGAGACCGGGGAGAAGACTGACGGTACCCGATACCCGCTTCTCCTTTTGCTGAAAAGCTTTCGATATTCGCCATGCTGCACCGTCAGCCGGCGCTTCAGGCCGGCTGAGCCGATTTCTCTTCCCGCTCCGGTGCCTCGAGGCTGTCGATCCGGCGCAGCTTCGGGAAACCCATGGACCAAATGATCGCGACCGCCAGCGTGCCGACACCGCCGATGACCACGGCCGGCATCGCCCCGAAGATCGAGGCCATCGTACCTGCCCGGAATTCCCCGAGTTCGTTGGACGCGCCGACGAACACCATGTTGACTGCATTGACCCGGCCACGCACTTCGTCCGGCGTCCAGAGCGCGATCAGCGTCTCTCGCACATAGACGGAGATCATGTCCGACGCTCCCATCAGCATCAGCGCCGAAATCGACAGCCAGGGCGTCGCTGAGAGACCGAAGACCAGCGTGCCCACCCCGAACAGTCCGACGCCGATGAACATCGCGATGCCGGCATGGTGGCGGATCGGGTAGAAGGCAAGATAGATCGCGACGATGATCGCGCCGACGCCCGGTGCTGCCCGCAGCATACCGAGCCCCCAGGGTCCAAGCTCGAGAATATCGCGCGCAAAGATCGGCATCAGCGCCACCGCGCCGCCGAGAAGCACCGCGAAGAGATCGAGCGAGATCGCCCCGAGGACGATCTTTTCCTGCGAGATGAAGTGGAAGCCGGCGAGAATCTGGCCCCAACTCACCTTCTCCACGGCGTTGCGCTGCGTAGGCTTCGGGATCATGAACACCAGAATGGCGGCGAGGATGAGAAAGGCGAAGGCGACCGAATAGGCAGCGATCGCACTGACGCCGTACAGGAGACCGCCGGCAACCGGACCGAGGATCGCCGCCGTCTGCCATGACGAGGAGTTCCAGGCGACCGCATTCGGCAGATCCTGTTCCGGCACCAGGTTCGGCCCGAGCGACTGCACCGCCGGCCCCATGAAGGCGCGCTCGATCCCGAACACGATCAGGATGCCGAACACCGGCCAGGGCGAAAACGAATGCGTGACGGTGAGTGCCAGCAGGGCACCGGCGCAGAGCGCTCCGACCACCATGCAGGCCGCCACGATCGCGCGCCGGTTATAGCGGTCGGCGACGGAGCCAGTGACAAGGATCAGGAGCAGCGACGGCAGGAACTGGAAAAGCCCGATCAGACCGAGATAGAGCGGATTGCTGGTCTCGTCGTACATCTGCCAGCCGACTGCGACGCTGATGATCTGGATCGCGAAAGCCGAGAAAAGCCGGGAAAAGAAGAAGCGAGTATAGGATGAGTGCCGGAAGGCGGCGAAACGATCGCCCGAGGCGGGAATGGACATAAGGCAGCACTTTCAGCGGAGCCGGAAGCCGGCAGCGTGCCTGTCGCCCGTTAAACATGAATCGGATGAGGCACGGGCGCGGCACTTGCCCGTTAGTTCGCCAATGTCTACATGTCTGTCAACAAAGAAATGGAGACGTTAATGCTCGCCCTGTTTCAGACCATCGATTTGGCCTTGAACCTCTATACCTGGGTGCTGATTGCCAGCGCCATCTTTTCCTGGCTCTTTGCCTTCAACGTCATCAATTCGCGAAACCAGTTCGTCGATGCGGTCGGTCGTTTCCTCTTCAACGTCACCGAACCGGTGCTGCGCCCTATCCGCCGCATCATGCCGGATCTCGGCGGCATCGACATTTCGCCAGTCGTCCTGCTGCTGATCATCTTCTTCATCCGCTCGCTGATGTGGACGTCGATCTATCCGCTGTTTGCGTGAGCGGTCCTTTTAGCAGGCATTCCGATCATCTGCGGCTCGCAATCCGGCTCACGCCGAATTCGGGCCGCAATGCTGTCGAGGGCCTGGAGACCGCCGCCGATGGCGACATCTTCCTGAAGGCACGCGTCACCGCCGTGCCGGAGGACGGCAAGGCCAACAAGGCGCTGATCCTGCTGCTGGCCGATACGTTCCGTCTCCCCAAATCCTCCATTTCGATCCTGTCGGGCGAAACCGCGCGCAAAAAAATCCTCCGGATCGATGGCGACCCGGAGGACTTGGAAGAGAAATTCAAAAAATTCCTGAAAGCCTGACGGCTTACTTGCTTGCCTTGTAGCGCTCGATGGCTTCGATGATCAGCGTCTTGGCCACGTCGACATTCTGCCACCCGCCGATCTTCACCCACTTGCCGGGCTCCAGATCCTTGTAGTGCTCGAAGAAATGCTCGATCTGCTTCAGCGTGATCTCGGGCATATCCGTGTAGTTCTTGATCTTGTCGTAGCGCTGGGTCAGCTTCGGAACCGGCACGGCAATGATCTTCTCGTCCTTGCCGCCATCATCTTCCATGATCATCACGCCGATCGGGCGCACGTTGATGACGCAGCCGGGAACCAGCGGACGGGTGTTGCAGATAAGGACGTCGATTGGGTCGCCGTCTTCCGAGAGCGTATGCGGTACGAAGCCGTAATTGCCCGGATAGGTCATCGGCGTGTAGAGGAAGCGGTCGACGACAAGAGCGCCGGCTTCCTTGTCCATTTCGTACTTGATCGGCTGGCCGCCGACCGGCACTTCAACGATGACGTTGACGTCTTCAGGCGGATTCTTGCCAACGGAAATTGCATCGATACGCATTCTAGTCCCCGATGAGGTTCGACAAAGTTAAGCGTCGATAGCGGGAATCATGCTGCAAGGCAACAAGGCTTTGACGCCAATATTGAACCGCGCTGCGCGCCGAAACATTAGAAAGCGTTTAAATTCAAGGCCTTCAAGCCTGACCGTTCAAGGCCAGACAAAACCGATCTTGCGAAGCTGCGTGCCGCCGAAATCTTCCATGCCTTCGGCGAGATCCACGCCGCCGTGCCGGCGGAAGAAACGCGCCGCATGCTCGCTGTCCTCAAGGCACCAGACGACCAGGCCTTCGCAGCCGAGTGACTTCAGGAGCCGGCGGCTTTCGCCGAACAGGCGGCGGCCAAGGCCGATGCCCTGGAATTCCGGACGCAGATAGATCTCGTAGACCTCGCCGTCGTAAGGCAGGGCACGGGCGCGGTTGAGGCCGATCGTCGCATAACCGGCGACCTGGTCGGCGACGTCGAGAACCAGCAGCGTTGCCGGCCCGCGCGTCGCCTTGCGCCACCAGGTCTCGCCCCGGCGCTCCAGCATCTGGGTTAGCGGCTTGTAGGGAATGAGGCCTGCATAGGCCTGGGTCCATGCCTGGCGATGCGCCTCGGAAATGGCGCGGGCGTCTTGCGGTTCGGCCCGCCGGACATCGATCGATAACGTCTTCATAACGTTTACTCTAGGCCCTGATGTCGGCAATCCGCCATTACACCAATGTGTGTAGAGCGGATTGCCCACAGACTTCTCATGTGGACAACGCGGCAACGTTAACGTGTTTTTAACCTTTGCGACAAGGCCGGCCGGGTCTCAGGCACAGAAAAAACCCCGGCATTTCTACCGGGGTTTTGAAAGACTCAGAGCATGCAGTCGAAATCAGGCGATCTTCGCCTTGCCGAAGCGCTTGCGGTCGTTGGCGTCGAGATAGGTCTTGCGCAGACGGATGTTCTTCGGCGTCACTTCCATCAGCTCGTCGTCCTGGATCCAGGAGAGAGCGCGGTCGAGCGTCATGCGGATCGGCGGGGTCAGACGGACGGCTTCGTCCTTGCCGGCAGAGCGGATGTTGGTCAGCTGCTTGCCCTTGAGGACATTGACCTCGAGGTCGTTGTCTCTGCTGTGAATGCCGATGATCATGCCGGCATAGACCTTCTCGCCCGGCTCGATGATCATCGGGCCGCGGTCTTCCAGGTTGAACATCGCATAGGCGACGGCTTCGCCGGCCTGGTTGGACAAGAGCACGCCGTTGGTGCGGCCGCCGATTTCACCCTTGTAGGGCTGATAGTCGTGGAACAGGCGGTTCATGATCGCCGTGCCGCGGGTATCGGTCAGAAGTTCCGACTGGTAGCCGATCAGGCCGCGGGTCGGCGCGAAGAATACCAGGCGGACGCGGCTGCCGCCGGACGGACGCAGCTCGGCCATTTCCGCCTTGCGCTCGGACATCTTCTGCACGACGACGCCGGAATGTTCTTCATCGACGTCGATGACGACTTCCTCGATCGGCTCCATCAACGTGCCGTCCTCGGACTTGTGCATGACAACGCGCGGACGCGACACGGCAAGTTCGAAGCCTTCGCGGCGCATGGTTTCGATCAGCACGGCGAGCTGCAATTCGCCACGGCCGGACACGAAGAACGAATCCTTGCCGTCCGATTCCTCGATCTTCAGCGCGACATTGCCTTCGGCTTCCTTGAACAGGCGATCGCGGATGACGCGCGAGGTGACCTTGTCGCCTTCGGTGCCGGCCAGGGGTGAATCGTTGACGAGGAAGGACATGGTGACGGTCGGCGGGTCGATCGGCTGTGCATGCAGCGCCTCGGTGACCGAGGGATCGCAGAACGTGTCGGCGACCGTGCCCTTGGAGAGGCCGGCGATCGCGACGATGTCGCCCGCATGCGCTTCCTCGATCGGCGTGCGTTCGATGCCGCGGAACGCGAGGATCTTGGAGATACGGCCGGTCTCGACCGTCTTGCCGTCCTGGCTCAGAACCTTGACAGCCTGGTTCGGCTTGATCGAGCCGGAATGGATACGGCCGGTGATGATACGGCCGAGGAAGGGGTTGGCTTCGAGCAGCGTGCCGATCATGCGGAACGCGCCGTCTTCTTCACCGACGCTCGGCTCGGGAACGTGCTTCAGCACCAGATCGAGAAGCGGGGCGAGACCCTGGTCCTTCGGGCCTTCCGGATTGACGTTCATCCAGCCATCGCGACCGGAACCGTAAAGGATCGGGAAATCGAGCTGTTCGTCGGTGGCGTCGAGGTTGGCGAAGAGGTCGAAGACTTCGTTGATGACTTCCTCATGGCGGCCGTCCGGACGGTCGATCTTGTTGATCGCGACGATCGGGCGAAGGCCGACCTTCAGCGCCTTGCCGACCACGAACTTGGTCTGCGGCATCGGACCTTCGGAAGAGTCGACGAGAACGATCGCGCCGTCCACCATCGAGAGAATGCGCTCGACTTCGCCACCGAAGTCGGCGTGGCCGGGCGTGTCGACGATGTTGACGCGAACGCCCTTCCACTCGATCGAGGTCGCCTTGGCAAGGATGGTAATGCCGCGTTCCTTTTCGAGATCGTTGCTGTCCATCATGCGCTCGGTGGTGCGCTGGTTGTCGCGGAACGAGCCGGACTGCTTCAGAAGTTCGTCAACGAGGGTGGTCTTCCCATGGTCAACGTGTGCGATAATCGCGATATTGCGCATTTTCATGTTTTGAATCTCTGAGCTTTGGCGCGGCGACGGGAGGCGGCACCCAATTCGTTTTGCGGCCTCATACCCTGTTTTTCGCATTTGCGAAAGGGGTGAGCGCGATGATGGTTGACGGCTATTCCGCCACCAGCCCGCTGCGCCTCAACAGCGTCAGCAGGAGGAGCGGCAGCAGGGTGGTAATCACGATCGCGATGAAGGCCATGGCCATGCCGAGACCGATCGACCCCTGTTCGAACTGCCGCCAGATGAATGTGGCGATCGTCTGCATGCCGACCGGGGCGACGACGACGGAGGCGACCAGCTCGCGGGAAGCGAGCGCAAAGACCAGCAGCATGGCCGATGCAAGGCTTGGAAAGACCAGCGGCAGCAGGATGCGCCGGAAGGCCGTGATGCTGCTGGCACCGAACACGCGGGCCGCTGCCTCCAGATTGTCGCCGATCTGCTGGAAGGCCGCCGTGGTGTAGCGTACAGGCTGCGGCAGCAGGATGCAACAATAGGCAAGCAGCAGGATAAAGGCGGTGTTGTAGGGCGTCGCCGGCAGCCAGGGCATGTTCCAGGCAAGGATCAGCCCGACCGCCACGACAATGCCAGGCAGTGCGTTCGGCAGGATGGTCATGATGTCGATCGTCATACGGCCGCGCATCCGCGTCTTGACCACCGTGTAGGCCGCGGTCACGCCGATCAGCCCGGTGATCAGGGCCGTGGCGATACCGAGCGAGAAACTGTTGACCAGTGCCCCGACCGCGCCGGCGCTGTTGCTGAACACCAGGATGAAATTGCTGAGACTAAGATTGCCGAGCGCCAGCCCGCCGGAAATCGTCCGTGACAGCGCCGTCGCCAGGATCGCCAGTAGCGGCACGCCCGTCGCCAGGAACGCCACGACCGAGAAGGCGATCATCACAGGCACCTTCAGGGCGCCGAGCGGTCGCTTGTCCTTGGCGCTCGGCTTGCCGCCCACCGTCTGGTAGGAGCGCCGCGCCAGGATCCAGCGCTGCAGAAGGAAAGTCACGAGCGACATGGCGACCAGCAGCAGCGACAGGATCGCCGCACCCGGAAGATCGATCGGCCAGTCGGTGATGCGAAGGTCGATACCGGTCACCAGCACCTGGAACCCGGCGCGGCGGCCGAGTGCTGCCGGCGTGCCGTATTCCTCGATGGCGGCTGCGAAAACCAGCATCAGGCTGGCGGCAAGGCCGGGAGCCGACAGCGGCAGCGTGATCCGCCAGAAAGCCCGCGCCGGCGTCGCACCGAAGACGCGGCCGACATCGGCGTAACGGGAGCCAACGGCTTCCACCGTGCGCGACACCGCGAAATAAACGACCGGGAAGGTGTTGAAGGCCATGACCAGCGTCATGCCGAACAGCGAGAACAGGAAGGGCGCGAGATTGAAGCCGACAAGCTGCTGCAGGTAGCCGCGCGGCTGCAGCGTCATGATCCAGCCGAGCGTCGCGATATAGGGCGGGATCATGAAGGGAACGAGCAGGACCACATCCCAGAACTGCGCGTAGGGAATGCGGTAGAGCGCCCGGAACACGCCGAGCGGCACGGCGACCACCGCCGAGGCGAGCACCACGCAGAAGCCGAGCAGGAGCGTATTACCGGCCATACCGATCAGCGCGCTATCGGCAAGTGTCGCGAGAAGCGAGGAGAAAGGGCCTGCGAACGAGCCCTGTCCAAGATTGGGGAAGATGCCCTGCAGCACCACGGCGATGAAGGGAATGGCGACGACGAGGACCAGTCCCGCGATCGCGAGCCAGGCGGCCGGAGCCGCGCCGCCGATGCCGTTCGCCTTCATGCGCCTGTTCCTTACTTGCCGCCGTAGATCTTGGTAATCTCGGCCAGCGTTTCCTTGCGCTTGCCGTAGACGGTGGCGGTATCGTACTTCAGCAGCTTCAGGTCGCTGATCAGCGGACGGTTAGCCGGGATATCGGTGCGGGCCGGCATCAGCATTTCGTCGGCAACGGCCTTCTGGCCTTCGTCTGATAGCATGTAGTCGATGAACTTCTTGGCGTCGTCCTGGTTCTTGGACCAGTTGAGGATCATCGCCGGGCGCGGTGCGATGACCGTGCCGGAAGCCGGGAAGATCACGTCGATCGATTCACCCTTCGCCTTGGCAGCGAGCGTGATGTAATCGACGGCGCCGAAGACGGCAGCCTTGGCACCCTGCAGGACCGGGTTCAGGGCGTCGGCATTGGCGCCGGCGATGATCGCGCCATTGGCCTTCAGGTCGTTGAAGAGCTTGAAACTGTCCTGGCCGGCGAGAGCGGCGGTCAGTTCGAACGACGAGCCGGACTGCGCCGGATCCGGAATGTTGACGAGGTCCTTGTATTCCTTGCTTGTCAGGTTGGCCCATTCGGTCGGCTTCGGCGTGCCGCTCTTGGTGTTCCAGGCAATCCCGAGAGCCGAGATGCCCTGGGCTACGGCACCTTCCGTCTTCAGGAAGTCCGGAACCTTGGCAGCGTTGGGGCTCGAATACTTGACGAGCCAGCCGCGCTTGGCGAAATCGGTTGCGGTATCCCAGGAAGCCGAAACCAGAACGTCGACGACCGGGTTTGCAGCCTCGGCTTCGATACGGGCCATGACCTTGCCGGTCGTCGCCTGGAAAACGTTGACCTTGATGCCGGTCTGCTTGGTGAAGCCGGCAGACAGCTTGTCGATCAGGCTCTGGGGACCGGCGGTATAGACGGTGACGTCGGCATGCGCGACGCCGGCCATAAGTGCTGCGGCAACGACGCCGAAGGTAATGCTCTTCAATGACTTAAACATGTTCCAAAGTCTCCCTTTTGGACGAATGAATTTTGGGCGAAAACCAGCGTATCTGGTCGGTGTCGATCGAAAGGCCGACGCCGTCGCCTGGCCGAAGCTTGATGCGGCTGAGGACCTGCAATTCGACATGGGCGGGGCCGACCAGCGAAACAGTCGCCAGATGCCCGTCGCCGCGAAACTGCGAACGCCGCACGGTTGCCGCAAGCAGCCCCGGCCCGATATCGCCGATCGAGATCGCGCCGACCGGGATGAGCACGCGGGCGGTTGCGTCAGCAACGCTGGCATCTCCCGGCAGCGCCACGTCGCTGCCCTTGAAGACCCACAGCCCGTCGCGATAGTCGAGATCGGCGATGCCGCCGAGGCGCAGGAAGTCCGCCACTTCAGGCGTCGCCGGCTTATCGATCAGCTGGTCGGGGGATGCGAGCTGTTCGATCAGCCCGCCGCGCATCACCGCGACGTCGTCGGCAAGCGTCAGCGCTTCCGCATGATCGTGGGTGACATAGATGGCGGTCAGCCCGAGCGTTGCGATCAGCTCGGCAAGTTCGCCGACCATGTTTTCGCGCAGTTCACGGTCGAGGTTGGAAAGCGGCTCGTCGAAAAGGATCAGCTGCGGCTCGGCGACGATCGCGCGGGCGATCGCCACGCGCTGCTGCTGGCCGCCGGACAGATCGCTTGGACGGCGGTCCGCATAGGCACCGAGACCGACACGCTCCAGCGCCCGCATCGTGCGAGACTGGCATTCGGCCTTGCCGAGGCCACGCATCTCGAGCGGAAAGGAAACATTGCCGCCGACCGTCAGATGCGGCCAGAGCGCGTAATCCTGAAAGACCATGCCGAGATTGCGCTTTTCGGGCGGGGAGAATGTATTCGCGGCAGCATCCGCAACCACCTGGCCGGCAATCGAGATCGAACCCTTGGTCGGCGCCAGCAATCCGGCGACGAGGCGCAGAAGCGTGGTCTTTCCGCAGCCGGAGGGGCCGAGCAGAGCAAGCGTCTTGCCCTTCGAAAGCGAGATATCGATGCCCTTGAGAACCGGCGTCGCGCCGTAATGCAATTCCACCCCGGCCGTCGAGACGGCGGCATGTGTCGCTGGGGGCTGAAAGGTCATGGGGAACCGGCATCGGTTGGAGGCGATGCCGGTTTCCTATTAAGGTTTCATGACAGTGGTGTTACGGTTTTATGACGGCCGAATGACAGGCCGATGATTGATGAATCACCGGCATGCCGCACCCCTTGAGACTGGGATCACAACGCGCTCAGGCGTCGCTGCCGGACAGCTCCTCGACCATCGCAAGGCCCTTTTTCTTCAGCATCGCCTGCGGGTCCGGCAGCTTGCCACGGAAGGCCTTGTAGGTCTCTTCCGGGTCGATAGAGCCGCCGACCGAATAGATGTTGTTCTTGAGCTTGCGGGCCATGACCGGATCGAAGGCATTGCCGGTTTCCTCGAAGGCCGAGAAGGCGTCCGCATCGAGCACTTCCGACCACATGTAGGAATAGTAGCCGGCCGAATAACCGTCGCCCGAAAACACGTGCTGAAAATGCGGTGTCGCGTGGCGCATGACGATCGAGGCCGGCATGCCGAGCTCGTCAAGCACCTCCTTCTGAACCGCCATCGGATCCTCGACCGCTCCGCGGGTGTGGAACGCCATGTCGACCAGCGCCGAGGAGGTGAATTCCACCGTCGCGAACCCGGCGTTGAACGTGCGCGCCGCCAGCACCTTGTCGAGCAGCGCCTTCGGCATCGGCTTTCCGGTCTCGTGATGGACCGCGTATTTTTCGAGGATTTCCGGCACGGTCAGCCAGTGCTCGTAGAGCTGCGACGGCAGTTCGACGAAATCGCGCGACACGCCGGTGCCGGAGACCGACGGATAGGTGACATCCGACAGCATGCCGTGCAGCGCGTGGCCGAATTCGTGGAACAGCGTGCGGGCATCGTCGAGCGACAGCAGTGCCGGCTTGCCTTCGGCGGGCTTGGCGAAATTGCAGACATTGTAGATGATCGGCAGTTCGCCTGTCGCACCGTTCTTCAGCGGCAGCTTGTGCTGCGACTGCAGGGAATTCATCCATGCGCCGGAGCGCTTCGAGGAGCGGGCGAAATAATCGCCGAGGAACAGCGCCTTCAGCGAACCATCCCTGTCGCGGACTTCGAACACCCGTACATCCGGATGATAGGCCGCCACACCCTTCACTTCGACCGCCTTGATACCGAACAGGCGCTCGGCGACGTCGAAGCAGGCCTCGATGATCTTTTCCAGCTGCAGATAGGGCTTTAGCTCGGTCTCGGAGAAATCGAAGGTCCGCTGGCGCAGCTTCTCGGCGTAATGCCGCCAGTCCCAGGGCATGACCTCATGGTTCTTGCCCTCCTCGGCAATTAGCCCGCCAAGGCTCGCCTCCTCCTCCAGCGCCTTGGAGCGCGCCTTGTCCCAGACCTTGCGGAGCAGGGAATTCACCGCGTCCGCGGTCTTCGCCATCGTATTGTCGAGCTTGTAGGCGGCGAAATTCTCGTATCCGAGCAGCTTTGCCTTTTCCGCCCGCAGCGCCAGCGTTTCGCGCACAATCCCGAGATTGTCGGTCTCGCCGCCGTTTTGTCCGCGCGCAGCCCAGGCCCTGAACGCCTGTTCGCGCAGGTCCCGGCGGGTCGAGAAGGTGAGGAACGGTTCGATGATCGAGCGGGACAGCGTCACCATATAGCCGTCCGCCTCGCCGCGTTCGCGGGCCGCGGACGCCATGGCATCGCGCAGGAAGGCCGGCAGGCCGTCCAGTTCAGCCTCGCCGGACAATTTCAGCGACCAGCCCTTCTCGTCACCGAGCACGTTCTGGCCGAACTTGGCGCCAAGCCCGGCGAGCTTCTCGTTGATATCGGCAAGCCGCTCCTGCTCAGCCTTGGCAAGCTTGGCACCGGCCTTGACGAAGCCCTTCCAGTGACGTTCCAGCACGCGTTCTTCCTCGAGCGTAAGGCCAAGCTCCTTGCGCTTTTCCCAAAGCGTATCGATGCGGGAAAACAGCGCCGCATTCATGCCGATCTTCGAATAATGGCGCGACATTTTTGGCGCGATCTCGCGCTCAAGCGCCTGAATATTCTCGTTGGTATGCGCACCAGCCTTGCCCCAGAACAGTGACGAAACGCGCGACAGCTCGTCGCCCGCGGTCTCCAGCGCAACGACGGTATTGGTGAAGGTCGGCTCTTCCGGATTGCTGGCGATCGCCTCGATCTCCGCTTCGTGGATGCCAAGTGCCGCGTCGAAACCGGGAGCGAAGTCCTCGTCCTTCACCTGATCGAAACGCGGCAGGCCGTGATGGCCGTTCCAGTCCACGAGAGCGGGGTTCACCAGAAGATTAGAAGACATGCAAATATCCTTCCTAACGATGCATCGCCATTCATATAGGAGAAGCCGGCGGGAATGGGTATGCGCCTGTCCATTTTCGATTTCCGGCAAGAAATCATACATAACAATTAACGGTTATTAACCATTTGACGCAGTGCAGTAATCAAAGGTACTTTTGGCCAGTATCCGATGAATCAGGATATAGCCATGGAAATCAGTTCCTTGCGCTGGTCTACCAACTTACTGCAAAGAGACCATTCTCGAAACAATAAAGTCGAGAAGTCATCGGAGCATGGAAGTCGGCAGAGCCAGATCACCTTTCAGGTGCCCGACACGGATGAATCGCCGATCGATTTTTCGGCGATCACCCCGCGGGATCTGCGTGCGCTCGCGCTTGAAAACTATCAGGCGGGCAGGATCGACCAGGACACTTACATCACGCTGTCCGAAGAACTTCCAACGCACGCCGTCGATGCTCAGGGACAGTTGATGGACCTGTCGCAGGTCACAGACGAAACCGGCTTCAATTTCCACGATTATTACCGCAATCAGCTCGAAATCGCCATGTCGCTTGGCGATATGCCCCGCGCCAACGTCCTTCGCGCGGTGATGGCCTTCATCGAAGTCTGATCGGAAAGCGTAGTCGCTCAGGCACGCCGGTAGCCGAACAGGCCTGGTGCCGAATGCCAGAGCGCCTGCATCGCAAAACCGATGAACAGCAGGCCGGAAAGCCGGACGATCACCCTTTCATACTTCCGATAGAACCGCCGAACCACGCCGGCCCCGATAATCCCGATCAGCACCAGATCGGCCGTCAGGAACCCGATCAGTGACACGGCGAGAAGCACCGGCAACGCGCTGAAATCCAGCGAATCGGCTGAACTCGCCAGCAGCGCCGTGAAGGTTGCCAGCGCCACCGGATAACCTTTAGGGTTGGTCAACCCGAAAATCAGCCCCCGCCGCAGTGGCTTTTCGACCGTCACCAGAGCGCCGCCATTCTCCTTCGGCTTTGCCCGTAACGCGCTCCAGCCGATCCAGCCAAGATAGAGGCCGCAGAAAACCCCGAGTATGTCGAAGACGGTGGTGCCGACCGTCTTGGCGCCGATGATCGCCACCAGCGCCAGCCCGGACCAGAGAATGTCTCCTGCCAAGTGACCGCCCATGAAGAAGGCACCGGCCTGCCTTCCCTGTCCGGCACCGATGCCGAGCAGCGCCAGGAATGCCGGGCCGGGAATGAGCGTATAGGCGAGCGCCGCGAAAAAGGCGCCGGCAAGCAGCGATGATGACATGGAGAGGCTCCGTCCGAAGGCTGCGACAATCTCGCCGCAGGTTTCGCCGGTGTCAATGCAACCGAACCCCGTTTTCCGTTTGCCTCACACCCGAAAGATAGTAAGGGTACCTTACAAAATTTGCATATAAAGGCGAAAGGTGCCGAAGAGGGCATGGACAGTTTGGGATTTCTGATCGCCGACAGTGCCCGATTGCTGCGTGCCGCCTTCGAGCGCCGCATCGCCGAGGCCGGCCTCGGACTGACGCCCGGCGAGGC
>NZ_JALBGW010000124.1:0-13931 GCF_023006485.1 Neorhizobium sp. BETTINA12A | reverse complement strand
GCAGCGATGCGATGGCCTCGCGGACGACGGTGCGGCTGACGCCGTGCGCCTCGGTCAGCTGTGCTTCGCTCGGCAGGCGCGAGCCCGGCGGAAACTGACCCGCTGCAATCGCCTGGCGCAACGTTTCTCCGAGGCGAGAAACTAGCGTCCTCGATCCCCTGCCGGTATCGAGTCTGGTTTCTACGCTCATTTCATTCCTCCCTGCTCGGCGGCGCATCACAATATCGCGTCAACCCGCGTGTCAAGCTTAAGCGACCGCGCCAAGCCGGCTCCGACTTGTTGACCGAGCTTTCTCAACATGTATGATAAGTATTGAAGCTTGTCACGAACAAGTTGGCCAATGAACTGGATTGCCGCGGCCGACGGGCCGCTTTCGGAGGATGATTTCTTGAAAAGACTTTTGATCACCGGTGCCGCCGGCGGCCTCGGACGCGCCATGCGTAGCCGTCTTGCCGGGTTCGCCGAAACGCTTCGCCTGTCCGATATCGTCGATCTCGGCACTGCCGGCCCAAATGAGGAGCTGGTCGTCTGCGATCTCGCGGATGCAGATGCGGTCATGAAGCTGGTCGAGGGCTGCGACGGTATCCTGCATCTCGGCGGGGTTTCGGTGGAGGACAAGTTTTCGAAGATCCTCAATGCCAACCTGCTCGGCCTCTACAATCTCTACGAAGCTGCCCGGGCCCATGGCCAGCCGCGCATCCTGTTCGCCAGTTCCAACCATGTCGTCGGTTTCTACCGGCAGGACGAGCATATCGACGTCAAGGCTCCGATGAAGCCGGACGGGCTCTACGGCGTTTCGAAATGCTTCGGCGAAGCTCTGGCGCGCATGTATTTCGAGAAATTCGGCCAGGAGACGGCGCTGGTCAGGATCGGCAGCTGCTTCGAAAAACCGATCAACCACCGCATGCTGTCCGGCTGGATGTCACATGACGACTTCGTGTCGCTGATCGGCTGCGTCTTCCGGACCCCGATGCTCGGCTGCCCGATCATCTGGGGCATTTCCGACAATGACAGCAAGTGGTGGGACAATTCGCATGCGTCCTATCTCGGCTGGAAGCCGAAGGACAATGCAGAACGCTATCGCGCCGAACTGGAAGCCAGCGTTCCGCGCCCGGCACCGACCTCGGCGCTTGCGGTTTACCAGGGCGGCATGTTCACCCAGGACCCGATCTTCGCCGAGGATTGAGCTCGCGCGACGGGTTCTTGTTTCTGCCTTTTAGGCCCACCACATCAGCTTCTTCTACAACCTTCCCTTTTCCGAGAAGGTGTTTTCCGGAGTTCTTGTGATGGGATTTATTGATATCAATCCTCCCGTCCCCGAAGATAGCGTGCTTCTCGACGCCTATTCGGAGACGGTTGCCGGCGCGGTCGACCGCGTCGGTCCTGCCGTCAGCCGCATCGAGCGGCTGGGCGGCGTTGCCGGCCAAGGGGGCCACGGGTCGGGCTTTGCGATTTCGCCCGACGGCCTGATCATCACCAACCACCATGTTGTGGCAGACGCCAAGACCGTCCGTATCCGCAGCGCCAACGGAGCGGTCGGGCAGGGCGCTGTTCTCGGCCGCGATGCCGATACCGATATCGCGCTGGTGCGTGCCGACATGGACGTGCAGGCCTGGGCACGGCTTGGCGATTCCCAGAAATTGCGGCGCGGCCATATCGCGATCGCGATCGGCAATCCGCTCGGTTTCGACTGGTCGGTGACATCGGGCGTCGTATCTGCGCTCGGCCGATCGATGCGGTCGTCCACCGGCCGGCTGATCGACGACGTCGTACAGACCGATGCGGCACTCAATCCGGGCAATTCCGGCGGACCGCTGGTGTCTGCCTCCGGTGAGGTGGTCGGCGTCAACACGGCGGTGATCCGCGGCGCGCAGGGCATCGCCTTTGCGGTCGCCTCCAATACGGCCAATTTCGTCGTCTCTGAGATCCTGCGCTTCGGCCATGTGCGGCGTGCCTTTATCGGCATCGTCGTCGATACGACCGCACTGCCGCGCCGCGTCGCGGTGAAGGCCGGCATGTTGCAGGAGACGACGGTGCGTATCCGCCGCATCGATCCCGGCAGCCCGGCCGATCTGGCGGGGTTGAAGGAGGGCGATTTCATCCTGGCGATCGACGGCCAGCCCGTCGGTGGCGCCGATGATCTGATCCGTTTGCTGGACGGGACCCGGATCGGCAAGCAGACGCCGATCTCCGTCTACGACCTCGACTCGCGGATCGTCGACCGCATGCTGGTTCCGGCCGCACGGCCGCAGAGCTGAGCGCGGCGTTTCTCTTCGGGCCCTCGTCCTCGAGGTCCTAAGCCAGCCGGTTGCGAAGCCTTTCCCGTGCGGTTTCATCGAGGCCGAGCGAAGAGAGATAGACCTCGATGCCGCCATGGCGATAACGGATATGGTCCAGCGCTTGCCGCATGCTGCGCGGCTCAGAGGCAAGAACGATGTCCACCAGCTCGGGCGCCGTTCCACGACCAAGTGCCCGTTCCCGTAGTCTTGCAATCAGTGGGCCGGAGATGGTCGCCGTCAGGGCGTAATCCTCGACAATGATCGTCTCATCGACGCCGGCATTGGCAAGCAGCAGGGCCGAGATCACGCCGGTGCGGTCCTTGCCGGCGCTGCAATGGAAGAGCACGGCTCCATCCGGTGCATCGGCGATGATCTTCAGGACTTCGGCAATCGCCGGCTGGCAGTTATCGATCGCCTGGCAATACCGGTCGCCCATGTCGAAGCTCAACACGGCATTCGCCATCATCTCGACCGGCGCCAGGGCCGAAAACAGCGGCGTGTTGTGGTAGCGCATTTCGGCATGACCCGCGAACGGGTTGGCTTCGACGGCGATTTCCTGGGCGTTGCGCAGGTCGATGACGGTGGCCAGTCCGTTGTCCAGCAAGGTTTCGATATCGGCGTGGCTCAGGCGGTGCAATGCGTCGCCGCGCAGGATCGAGCGCCAGCGGGTCAGGCCGCCATGTGCGGTCTGGTAACCGCCGAGGTCGCGGACATTGTGGGCGCCTTCCAGCGCGATCAGGCGTTCGTAGGCTAACATCTCAGCGGATTCCGGATTTCATGAAGGATTCGATGACGTGGCGCTGCAGGACCAGATAGATGATCAGGATCGGCAGGCTGGCGAGTGCGGCAGCCGCCATCAGCGGCCCCCAGAGATTGCCCTCCTGGGTCATGAACATCTGCAGGCCGATCTGGACGACCGAGTTTTCCGGCTTTCGCGACAGGAGCAGCGGCCAGAAATATTCGTTCCAGGCGGAGATGAAGGCGATGATCGACAGGGAGGCGATCGGCGCGCCCATGTTCGGCACGACGATCTGCCAGAGGATCTTCCAGCTTCCGGCGCCGTCGATGCGCGCCGCTTCGAGGATTTCGGTCGGGAAGGAGCGCATCGCGTTGTAGAGCAGCAGGATGGCGAAGGCATGCGCGGCATTCGGCACGATCAGACCGGTCAGCGTATCCAGAAGGCCGAGCCGCGAGGCGAGCACGTAGTTCGGGATCATCGTGACCTGGAACGGCACCAGCCAGGAGAGCGCGATAAGGCCATGGATGACGCCGGAGAGGCGCATGCGCCAGCGCACCAGCGCATAGGCCGCAAACAGGCCGGTCACGACCTGCAGTATGGCGGTCGCCGCGGATACGATCGTGGTGTTGATCAGCATCCCGATCATCGGAATGCGGGTCAGCACGAAGACATAGTTTTCGAGCGACGGATTGCTGGGCCAGAGCGAGGTGGAGAAGATCTCGTTCTCCGTCCGGAGCGAGGTGACGATCATCCAGTAGATCGGAAAGATCGACAGGAAGGACAGGAGGATCATCACCAAGTGCACTGCAAGCCGGCGGATGCCACCGGATTTGAGACCGCGGGAGGCGAACGCAATGCCGTCAGGGGAGGTGTCAGTTGTCATAGATCGCGAACCTCTTGGTCAGCCACATGCAGCCTGCCGCAATGATCGCGAAACCGGCAAAGGCGATCATGCCGGCCGCCGAGCTCCAGCCGGCCGACATGGTCTGGAAACCGTATTCCCAGAGCAGGTAGAAGATGTTGGTGGTCGATTTCAGCGGACCGCCATTGGTGAGCACGTTGATATAGGCAAAGCTCCACTGCGCCCCGAACAGGATCGTCATCATCGACAGAAGCAGGATGGTCGGCGAAAGCAGCGGCAGTCTTATATCGCGGATGATCCCCCAGCGGCTGGCACCGTCAATGCGTGCTGCCTCGATATAGGAGGAATTGATGCCGGCATTGGCGGCGGAAAACAGGAGGGTGGAAAAGCCGACCAGCTTCCAGCCGGTGATCCAGGTGAGCGTCGCAAGCGCGTAATTCGGGTCGGTCAGGAAGCCGATACGGCCGAGGCCAATCGTCTCCAGGCCGAGCGTGATCAGCCCCTGGTCCTCGTTGAGCAGCCAGCGCCAGAGGATGGCGGCAACCACGGGCGCGACGATCATCGGCACGAAGATCAGCGCGCGGTAGATCGTCCGGGCGCGGCCCTCGAGGTCCTGGGTCCAGATCGCCACGAAGAGCGGAATGATCACCGACATCGGGAAGAGGCCGAGAATGTAGAAAAGCGTGTTCCAGAGCGCGGCGCGCATCTCGGGCAGTGCGAACAGGCGCTGGTAGTTGGTCAGGCCGACATAGCGCTGCGGCGCGGTCGGCAGCATGTTCCACTGGTAGAAGGAGAGCTGGAATGCCTCGACCAGCGGCACATAGGTCCACATCATCAGGAGGCAAAGCGCCGGCGCGAGATAGAGCCAGGGCTGGATGGTGAATGTGCCGCGCTGGCGCGCCGTTGCGGGCGCTCGGGCAAGGGTGAGCGGTCTTGCGAGATCGGCCTGGATATCGGTCATGGAATTTTCCCCGAAAGGATCCCTAGGGGACAACGATGCCGGACGGAAAGCGAGATCCGCCCGGCATCTCCTCGTAACGGTTACGGCATCAGGTCCTGGCCCTGATCCTGGGCGGCTTTCAGCGTGGCGATCGGATCGCCCTTGCCGAAGACGGCTTCGCGGACCGAGTCCATCATCATCTTCTCGACCTGGCGGTAGTTCGGGCCGGGGAAGGCGACGTTGGCGGTGAGGCGGTTCAGCTGGTCCAGGTTGGCGCGGAACATCGGGTTCTCCTTGACCCACGGGCCGAGGTAGTTCGGATCGTCGACGATATCGAGACGCAGCGGCAGGTAGCCGATCTTGCTCGTGATGATCGTGTAGGCTTCCTTGCTCGTCAGGTATTTGAGGAGCTCGTAGGCCGCACGCTGCTTGGCCGGATCCTTGCTGAAGACGAACAGGGCGCTGCCGGAATTGGTCGGAGCGGTCGGCTTTTCGCCGAAGGAGGGCATAGGGGCGATGCGCAGGTCGAACTTGCCCTGGGCGGCCTTCTTATAGGAGCCAAGCACCGCAGTCGTATAGACGAACATGCCGAGATTGCCGGCGGCAAAGGTGTCCGAACCGCTGGCCGGATCGATCTTGGCGTGGGCGCCGCTATCGACCATGTCGCGCAGCATTTTGACCGCCTCGGCGGCATTCTTGTCGGCGAATGTCAGCTTGTTGCCGTCGCGCACCTTGCCGCCGTTCGACATGACGATCGCCTGATAGACGAAGGTGCCGTCGCTCGGGCCATAGGCGCCCGGGAAGAAGCCGTTCTTGCCGGTCTTTTCCTTGATCGCCTTGCCGGCGATGTTGACGTCGGCCCAGGTTTTCGGCGGGTTGTTCGGATCGAGACCGGCCTGCTTGAAGAGGTCGCCGTTGTAATAGAGGACAGGCGTCGAGAATGTGTAGGCGAGACCATAGGTCTTGCCGTCGACCTTGCCGAGTTCGAGACCCTTGGGGATCATGCCGGCGAGATGCTCTTTCAGTTCCGCCGGCTTCACCATGTCCTCGAGCGCGTTGCCGCCAAGGTCGCTGGCGATGAAGATCAGGTCGCGGAAGGTCAGCTGGGCGACGTCCGGCTGCTTGCCGGCGACGATATCGGCCTGGACCCGGTTGATGATCTCGTTCGAGGGAACGGCGATCGTCTCGACCTTCACGGCGGGGAATTTCTTCTCGAAGCCGGCGATCAACTCCTTGGTGGCCTCGGAGCCGATGCCGGCGGAGGCGAGGTTGTAGTTGTAGAAGCTGATCGTGACCGGCTTGTCGACGGTTGCCGGCATTTCGGCAAAGGCACCGAGCGGGAGGCCCAGGGGCAACATCGAGGCGGCGGTGAGCGTCGCCATCAGCTTGAGCGTGGTTCTGCGCAGCATTTTTCGTGTCTCCGGGTGAGGGTTATTCAGCGGCGACGGGCATTGCCCGGGCCATCAGAAGTTCCAGCGGATAGGTGTTGAGTTCGGCGCGGTCGGACGGCAACGGCACGAACGCCATGGTGAGGCCGGACGGGCGGATGGTGCCGATGCCGAAGGAGGCGCCGCGCACCATGCGCAGGATGTCCGTGCGCAGGATGTCGGTGGCGGCGTGCTGGCCGGTGCCGACCACCACCGGGATGCCATGCCAGACCGAGACGCGGTCGTGATGGATATGGCCGCTCAGAATGCCGATGATGTTGCGGCCCTTCAGCAGTTGGCGGAAACGTTCCGACTGGGGGAAATGGATCGTCCGCCAATGGGCGGCATCGGCTTCCTCGCCGAGCGCCGGCGGGTGGTGGACGACGATCAGCTTCGGCAGGTCCGGATGGCTGTCGAGCGTCGAGGCGAGCCAGTCGAACTGTTCCGGATCGATCGTGCCGCCGATCAGGCCCGGCGTCGTCGAGTCGATGGTGATGATGTGGATGCCGTCGATGATCGTGTTGTGGTCGTATGGTGCGTCCGGATCGTCGACCTCGATGCCCATGCCTTCGTAGAAGCCCGGACGGGTATCATGATTGCCGAGTGCATAGATGACCGGCACGTCGATCCTGGCGTCGATGATCTCCTTCAGCCGGCGGAAGCTTTCGGCATCGCCGCGATTGGTGAGATCGCCGCTGGCGATCACGAATTGCGGCTTCGGCGTCACGGTCGCGACGAGATCGAGCACCTGATGCAGCGTCTCGATCGTATCGCTGTGCAGATGGCTGTCGTCGGCGGTGCCGATATGCAGGTCGGTCAGATGGATGAATGTCGTTTCGCGTCGCACCGGATGCCTCCATGGATGACGGTTTCGTCAGGAGGACCGTTAGAAGGGGTTTGTTTCCTGCTCGTGACGGATTTCGAATGCCGTTCGAAACCGTTTCAGCGGCGGAACATCGGTGCGATCACCTCGACCATGCGGGCGATGACGATCTCCGGATCGTCGAGGTCGATGCCGTAATTGGTCAGCACTTGCGTACGCGACCGGGAGCGGGTGACCTGCGAGCGGATGCCGAGCGCGCAATTGAGCCGCCAGCCTATACCGACCTCGTCGAGCCAGGGCGCGATCCGCTTCAGATGCGGGACGAAAGCCCGGTGATGTTCGACATCGTCGATGATGCGGCGGTAGTGCGGCGCGCGCTCCCGGTGGGTCTTCGCCATCGAGGTGAAATGCGACAGGACCGGATAACTGGAGGTCGGGTCGAGGCTCCAGCGGATCGACGGGCCGACCAAAGCCGCGATGACTTCATCAAGGTCGGGCGGATCGGGCGCCCGTCGGTCGACGGCTTTGCGAAGCAGGCTCAACCGCTCGGCATTCAGCCGCCGGTAGACACGCTCTGCGACCGCTGCGACAAGTTCTTCCTGCGAGCCGAAATGGTAGCTGATGGCGGAAGGGGTCGCATGTGCCTCGATGGCGATCCGCCGCGCGGTCAGATCCTCGAAAGCCTCGGCTTCGCAAAGCAAATGCTCGCAGGCATCCATGAGCCTCATGGCTGTGAGATTGGCGCGGCCGTGCATGAACTCACCCTCGACGATCGCAAGTCTAAGGCGCGTTTGTGTATGGTGGATGACAGTGCGAAGAGGGCCTAGGACAAGTCGGGGGCCAAGTCGGGGCGGACCGTCTTTTTGTCGGGCTCGCGGGCGAAGGGCGCGGGCCAGCTGTCTCTTTCGTCATCCGCATCCTCGCCATCCCGAAACTCATCCATGCGGTGTTTGATGGCAAGGGCGTAAATCGTATCGAGGATGTTCTTGTCACGAAGGTGCGGGTCGGTCAGTCCCAGCAGCGCTGCCCGGACGATCTTCTTGCTCGATGTCTTTGGGCAGCGTCTGGTAACGAACTTGAACAGAGCGTCGTCGGTGAGGCCATCCATCGCGCCGTCGACCAAGGCCTCATAGACCTTTCGTTTCTCTCCCATTCAACTCCCCCATGCCAAGTCAAACACTTAGTCGCATAACTGTCATCATCCATTTTGAAGGAAATATGGCAAGGGCCTGGAACAAAAGTCGTGATGGACAGCGTTCACGGAAAACAAGTTTGACGAATTGAAACGGCGCTGTGGCATCTCTAGGTTCACCGCAGCAACGTGATCGGGAGGAAAAGAGTGAAGATAGGTGCAGGAATTCTCGCGGCCCTCTGCCTCGGGATGGTGCCCATGGAGGCGTCGGCGCAGAGCCAGTGGCAGCCGGTCGAGCAGGTCCAGGCCTATCCCATCACCGGAGATTCCGGCGTCGATCTCTACGCTTCCATCGGACAGCGCGGGCCGAAGATCGGCAAGGAGGTTCGCGCCATCGCGCACACCAATTTCAAGCTCACCTGGACCCGTGACTACCGGCCGCAGCCTGACGGCGCCTGCACGCTGGTTTCGGCGCGGCCAAAGCTGATCATCACCTATACGCTGCCGAAACCCGCATCGGCGCTTGCTCCCGATCTGAAGAAGAAATGGGATGTCTTCATCGCCGGTGTCTACAAGCACGAACTGGTCCACGGCGTGATCATCACCGACATGGTGAAGGAGATCGAGCGGGTGAGCGTGGGTCTCAGTGTCGCCGACGATCCGCAATGCACGAAAATCAGGACAGAACTGACCGTTAAGCTCGGCGAGATCTCGAAGGCGCAGCAGAAGCGCAGCAATGACTACGACCGGATGGAAATGAGCGAGGGCGGCAATGTCCACCAGCTCATCCTGCAGCTGGTGAACGGCACCGGCAAATAGTCTGCTGCAGGATTGATTCATCAACTCGCTGAAAGGCGCTGTTTTTCCGATGAATTCTGGGGAAGCTATCTCTTGCGCATCACATTGACGACGAGCACGCCAAAGATCGCCATGATGCCGCCGATCGCGCCGATCAGGGTCGGCACCTCGCCGAGCCAGAGGAAACCGATCAGGGTTGCGGTCGGAGGAACGCCGTAAAGGAAATTGGAGGCCCGGGCGGCGGATAGGCGCTTCAAGGCGATCGCCCAGGTGACATAACCGATCGCAGTCGGGAAGAGCACTAGATAGACGATGCCCCAGTTCACCTCTGCCGGGGCGGCGGCAAGCGCCTGCAAGGTGGACGGTACGGCCGGCAGTAGCGGAATGGAGCCGATCAGCATCAGCCAGGCGGTGACCGCCAAGGCGGGCATGCGGCCGAGGATCGGCTTCTGCAGCACGCTGGCAATCGCCGAGCAGAGGGCGGCGCCGAGAATGAGGATCGCATTCGGATCGAGATCGAAACCGTCGTCGCCGGAGGCAGCGATCAGCGCCACGCCGGCAAAGGAGATCGCCGTTCCGAACCAGCCCCAGCGGCCGAACCGTTCGCCGAGCGCGAAGGTGGCGATAAGGGCGGTGAAGACCGGCATGGTGTTGATGATGAAGCTCGCGGGGCCAGCCGCCACGGTTCGCTCACCCATGTTGAGGAGAACGGCATAGGCCGCGATGAAGAGCACGGCCGCGACGCCAAGGCGGAGGAGATCGCTTCTGACTGGAAGGGCTGGTCGGGCAGCGACAAGATAGACTACGGCGATCAACGCGGCCGGGACATAACGTGCCGTCGCAAGCTCGATCGGCGTCAGCGGCCCGAGCGCGATGCGGATGACGGCGAAGGACGAAGCCCAGAAAACGATGGTCACTAGGATCGCCAGGAAGGCGATCAAATCAAATCCCTGTCTTTCGTCCGTTCCCGTAGTCATGGCGACCGTGCTCATCTCTTTCTCCCTGGAAGCTTGGAAGTCAGGATTTAGCGCCTCTCATCCGTGCTTGAAAAGCACCGTAATCGATGATCATATGTGCTTATGGTTCACAGCTCGCAGACTTTGCCACCACTTGATACGCTCGAGACCTTCGCCCGTGCCGCGCGTCTCGGATCATTTTCCGCGGCGGCGGAAGAGGGCGGGGTCACCCACGGTGCAGTCTCCCGGCAGATATCCCGCCTGGAGCGCTGGATGGGCGTGCGGCTTTTCTCCCGCGAGGCCCGCGGCGTGACGCTGACGCCGGAAGGCACGCGGTTTTTCGCCCGCGCGGAGGAAGCGTTGGCCCTGCTCGGGGATACGGACGAGCGGTGGCTGCCCCGCCGCAACAAGGCGGTCGTCCGGCTTTCGGTGACGCCGTCGGTCGCCTCGCTCTGGCTGTTTTCGCGGATGCCGAAGCTGGAAGCCAGCGACATCCATCTGGAACTGATCCTGGAACATCGGCTGGCGGATTTCAGCGAGGGCATCGACCTGGCAATCCGTTGCGGCAAGGGGCCATGGGCCGGTGTGCGCAGCCTGCCGCTGTGGCAGGAGAAACTGGTGCCGATCGCCGCTCCGGCAGTCGCCGAACGTCTCGGTGGAAGATCGGATGCGAAATCTCTGCTGGAGCTGCCGATCCTGCACGATTCCAATGTCGAGGCCTGGCGGCGCTGGCTGGCCGTCGAAAATCTCGATTACGTGCCGCGCGGGCAGGACCGGCGGTTCGAGGATTATAACCTGGTGATCGACGCCTGCGCGCATGGCCTCGGCATCGCGCTCGCCCGACCGCCGCTCGCGGACGCAGCGCTTGCCTCCGGCCGGGTCGTCGTCGTATCCGAGAGAGCCATCGATCACCACGTCGCCTTCCACCTGATCCGTCCGAACGACGCGATGAAAGCGTCCGCCTCCGAGTTTTCCCAGCGCTTCCTGCTGGAGGCCGGATTAGACGAGGCGGCCATCGCGGCCTTCGTTGCGCCGGGACGGGGAAGAGGTTAGCGCCGCTCTATTGGCAAATGCCGCTCCGGCTCTACTTGCTCCGAAAATTGGATATGAGGAGCATCCCATGAGCACAAAGGCGACGATTGCGAGGATCTGGCGGGGGCGTACACGCACCACAATTGCCGACGAATACGAGGCTTATCTACTCGAAACAGGCATTCCACCGCTCGTCAAGACCGCGCTTGCGGTCCAGCTCTTCCGAGAGGACCTCGGCGACGAAACGGAGTTCGTGACGACCTCCTACTGGCCCGACTTCGAGTCCATGGCAGCCTTTACCGGCGGCGATCCGAACAAGGTGCATCATCTCGATCGCGATCCGCATTATCTGGTCGAACTGCCCGAGCGGGTGGCGATCATGAAAATCCTCATCGATCGGAACTAAGGGATCAGCGGACCCACTGGAACCCGTCGATCTGGATGTCCTGACCCGTCAGGAAGTTCGGTTCGGATGTTGCGAGGAAGGTGACGACGCTTGCGACGTCCTGCGGCGTTCCGACTCGCTTCAGCGTGATGCCGGCTGCGAGTTGCGCCTCGCGGGCTTCGATCATCGCGTTCGAGCGCTCGGTCTTGATGACGCCGGGGCAGATCGCGTTGACGACGATCTCCGGGCCGAGTTCCTTGGCGAGTGCCTTTGTCATGCCGAGAATGCCGGCCTTGGCTGCCGTATAGGAAAACTTGCTGACCGCACTGGTGACGCCGCCGGTATGGGCGTTCATCGATGACATGTTGACGATCCGTCCGCCGCCGTTGCGGCGCATGACGGGCACCGTCGGCTGGATATAGTTGAAGGCGCCCTTGAGGTTGATATCGATCGTCGCGTCGAATTCCTCCTCGGAAATCTCCTCGATACCTTTCGCCATCGACCGACCGGCATTGTTGAACAGGACGTCGATCCGGCCCCATTTCTCGTCCACCTCGCGGACGATTTCCGCCGCGCGCTTATGGTCACGGACATCGGCGATGAAGGTCAGTACGTCGCGTGACAGGTCGCGGATTTCGTGCGCCGTGAGGGCAAGATCGTCTTCGATCAGGTCGACGAGGACGATATCGAAGCCGTGACGGGCAAGATCAAGCGCGCAGCCCCGTCCGATCCCGCGTCCGCCGCCGGTTATCAGCGCAACCTTCCGGGACGCATCACGCACCACCATTCTCCTTCGCGAAACGGGCGATATCCGCATGGGTGCCGAACCAGACGCCCTCGTGGGCCTGGATATGCTTGATCAGCTCCTCCAGCACGAAGATGCGCGAGCGGTAACCGGACACGTGCGGGTGCATGGTCAGAAGGAACAGCCCGCCCTCGATATAGGCGCGGTCGAATTCCCGCTTGAAGATATCGAGCACCGAGGTCGGCGGGGTATAGGGGCGCAGCGCGGTAAACCGGTTCATGTTGAAATAGACCGCGTCGTCGCGGATCCATTCGACCGGCAGTTCGACCAGACCGGTCGGCTCGCCGTCCTCGACCAGTTCGTACGGATCGTCGTCGGCCATCAGCGAGGAATCGTAGATCAGCCCGAGTTCACGCTCGATCTTCAGCGTCTCGTAGGAAAAGTCCCAGGAGGGCGTGCGCATGCCGACGGGGCGGATGCCGGTGATCTTTTCGAGCGTATCGGCGGCGCGGAAATGCAACTCGCGTTCCTTGTCGGCCGGAACCTTGGTGTTCACCTCGTGGATCCAGCCATGCAGGCCGATCTCGTGGCCCTCGGCGATGGCGCGCCGCTGTTCGTCGGGATAGAGGAGGGCCGCGACCGCCGGCACGAAGAAGGTCGCCGGAACATTGGCATTCTTCAGCGTCTCAAGGATACGGGGCACGCCCATGCGGTTGCCGTATTGCCCCTGCGACATGCGGCCGATCGATTCACCGCCATCGCGCAGCTCGTTGGTCTCATGGTCGCTGTCAAACGAAAGGGCCACCGCGCAGCGCGCGCCGTCCTTCCAGGCTTTCGGCTTCAGCGACCGGCCGGCGCGCACCTTGTTGACCTTGCCGCGCCAGGTGGCCTCATCCCATTCCCAGGGTTCCATGTCCCATTCTCCCTTTTGTTATTCGGCAGCTTCCGGCAGGACCGGCACGGCTGCGAGTAGCCGCTTGGTGTAATCGTGCTGCGGATCGGCGTAGATCGTCGACGCCACGCCTTCCTCGACTATTCTGCCGCGATACATGATGGCGACGCGGTCGCAGAGATGCCGGACGACGGACAGGTCGTGGCTGATGAAGATCAGCGACAGGTCGAGCTCGGCGCGCAGGCGGATCAACAGGTTGATGATCTGCGCCTGGATCGAGACGTCGAGCGAGGCGACCGGTTCGTCGCAGACGACCACATCCGGCTGCATGGCGAGCGCGCGGGCAATCGCGATACGCTGGCGCTGACCGCCGGAGAACTGGTGCGGGAAACGGTTGGCGAAGGTGGGATCAAGCCCGACCGCTGCTAGCCATTCCTTGACATAGACGGGGGCTTCGGCTCGGGTCACCAGCTTGTGGGCGAGCGGACCCTCGGCGATGATGTCGCCGATCCGCATGCGGCCGTTGAGCGAGGCGAACGGATCCTGGAAGATCGTCTGGATGCGGGTGGTAATTTTTCGCGCATTGCGGCCGTCACTCATGACCGGCTTGCCGTTCAGACGGATCGTGCCGGAGGTTGGAATCGTGATGCCTGCCGCCATGCGGCCGAGTGTCGATTTTCCGGAACCGGATTCGCCGACGAGGCCGAGCACCTCGCCGCGCTTCAGCGTGATCGAGACGCCGTCGACCGCCTGGACGACCGGCACCGGCTGGGAAACGCCGGACTTGATCGCCAGGTTCCTGAACAGGCCGGCCGGCTTTTCGAAGCGTTTCATCGCATTGTCTATCACGAGATAGGGGCTGCCGAGCGGCGGCAGGTTCAACGTCGCCGACTTGCGCGGCGGCGGGGCCGCATCCGCGAT
>NZ_JALBGW010000123.1:0-13946 GCF_023006485.1 Neorhizobium sp. BETTINA12A | reverse complement strand
GGGTACCAGTTGCTCGGCGACGACAAGTCGCTGGCGACCGCGCCGCTGACCGGCTTCAACATCGGCATGGCGGCGGGCGCCATCGCTGTTGCCATCGCTTCGCGGTTCCTCGGCCGCAAGACGAGCTTCATGCTGGGCGCGATCCTTGGAGCGCTTGGTGCCGCGACCGCGGCGATCGCGCTCTTCCAAGCGAACTTCTGGCTCTTTGCGACCGGCCTGCTTCTGATCGGCCTCTGCAACGGCTTCAGTCAGAAGATCCGCTTTGCCGCTGCCGACGCGTCGCCTTCATTCTACAAGCCGAAGGCGATCTCCTGGATTCTCGCGGCCGGCATCGTCTCGGCGGTTCTCGGACCGCAACTTGCGATCTGGACCAAGGACCTGCTGTCGCCAGTGCTGTTCGCCGGCGCCTTTGTGGCCGTCATTCCGCTCTATCTGATCGCGCTGGTGATGCTGTCGCCGCTGAAACTGCCGCAGATGAGCGGCAGTCACACTGCTTCGGTGCCTGCGCGCCCGCTCGGCGAGATCGTCGTCACCCAGCGGTTCCTGACCGGCATGATCTGCGGCATCTCCTCCTACGCACTGATGACCTTCATGATGACCGGCGCGCCGCTTGCCATGGTGATCGGCTGCGGTTTCCCGTCGGAAATGGCCACCCTCGGCATCCAGTGGCATGTGCTCGCCATGTTCGCGCCGAGCTTTTTCACCGGCATGCTGATTTCCCGCTTCGGCGTCGAAAAGATCGTCGCCGCCGGGCTGGTGATCCTGATGGGGTGCGCCGTGATCGCCCATATGGGCATCGAGCTCTGGAACTTCTGGGGCGCTCTGGTGCTGCTCGGCATCGGCTGGAATTTCGCCTTCATCGGCTCGACTGCGATCGTCGCCTCCAGCTACCGTCCGCACGAGGCCGACAAGGTGCAGGGTTTTCACGATATCATCCTGTTCACCACCGTCGCGCTATCCTCCTTCTCCTCGGGCAAGATCTTTACCGCCTATGGCTGGTCGTTCATGAATCTGATCATCTGGCCGGTCACGATCGTCTGCCTCGGTCTGGTGCTGGCGCTGATGTTCAAACGCTCTTCCGTGAAATCCGCCTAGAGTCTTGTCCCTTCGGGGCTTGACGCCAATTCATCTCCACCGCAATCTCCCGTCCGCGCAGGCGATCCCGGATTCCTTGGGAGGGGAGCGGTCGGCTGCGCGGGAATGCGCACTATGGAGTATTGCGGCGGTCTTTGCTCATCCCGTGGATGTGCGCCGCTGCAGGGGTGCACGGCCGGAGGGTATGGACCACCCGGCGCTAAGGGAGAGGAAAAGCGAATGACTGTAATTCTGGGTGTGATCGTGTGCGGGTTGCTATCGATCATTTATGCCGTCTGGGCGACGCGTTCCGTGCTTGCTGCCGATCAGGGCAGTATCCGCATGCAGGAGATCGCCGGATATATCCGTGAAGGCGCACAGGCCTATCTGATGCGTCAATACATGACCATTGCCATTGTCGGCGTCGTCGTGACGATCCTTGCCTGGGTTCTGTTGTCCGGCACCGCTGCGGTCGGCTTCGTTATCGGCGCCGTGCTTTCGGGTGCCGCCGGCTTCATCGGCATGCACGTTTCTGTCCGCGCCAACGTGCGCACCGCCCAGGCTTCTTCCCAAAGCCTTGCGGCCGGTCTCGACATCGCTTTCAAATCCGGCGCCATCACCGGCATGCTGGTAGCAGGCCTCGCTCTCCTCGGCGTCTCGATTTATTATTGGATTCTGACAGCCGGCCTCGGCCATCCGACCGGCTCGCGTGAAGTCATCGACGCGCTCGTCTCGCTCGGCTTCGGCGCTTCGCTGATCTCGATCTTCGCCCGTCTCGGCGGCGGCATCTTCACCAAGGGCGCCGACGTCGGCGGCGATCTCGTCGGCAAGGTGGAGGCCGGCATTCCGGAAGACGATCCACGCAATCCGGCGACGATTGCCGATAACGTCGGCGACAACGTCGGCGACTGCGCCGGCATGGCCGCCGACCTCTTCGAAACCTATGCGGTCTCCGTCGTCGCCACCATGGTGCTTGCGGCAATCTTCTTCGCCGGAGCGCCGATCCTCGCAACCGTCATGGTCTACCCGCTGGCGATCTGCGGCGCCTGCATCATCACCTCGATCATCGGCACCTTCTTCGTCAAGCTCGGCTCCAACGGTTCGATCATGGGCGCGCTCTACAAGGGCCTCATCGTCACCGGTCTGCTGTCGATCGTCGGTCTCGCCATCGCCACTTCGATCACCATCGGCTGGGGCACGATCGGCACCGTCGCCGGCAAGCCGATCACCGGTACGAACCTCTTCATCTGCGGCCTTCTCGGTCTCGTGGTGACGGCGCTGATCGTCGTCATCACCGAATACTATACCGGCACCAACAAGCGCCCGGTGAATTCGATCGCCCAGGCCTCGGTGACCGGCCACGGCACCAACGTCATCCAGGGCCTTGCAGTCTCGCTCGAATCGACCGCCCTTCCGGCGATCGTCATCGTCGGCGGCATCATCGCCACCTACCAGTTCGCCGGCCTGTTCGGCACCGGCATCGCCGTCACCACCATGCTCGGCCTGGCCGGTATGATCGTGGCGCTCGACGCTTTCGGTCCGGTCACCGACAATGCCGGCGGCATCGCCGAAATGGCGCACCTGCCGCCGGAAGTCCGCAAGTCAACGGATGCGCTCGATGCGGTCGGTAACACGACCAAGGCCGTCACCAAGGGTTACGCGATCGGTTCTGCGGGCCTTGGCGCGCTGGTTCTGTTTGCCGCCTATTCCAACGATTTGCAATATTTCGCCGCCAACCCCGCCCAGTATCCATACTTCCAGGGCATCGGCGAAATCTCCTTCAGCCTCTCCAACCCTTATGTCGTTGCCGGCCTGATCTTCGGCGGCCTGATCCCCTACCTGTTCGGCGGCATCGCGATGACCGCCGTCGGCCGCGCCGCGGGCTCGATCGTTGAGGAAGTGCGCAAGCAGTTCCGCGAAAAGCCGGGCATCATGGCGGGGACTGAAAAGCCGGATTATGGCCGCGCCGTCGACATCCTGACCCGGGCTGCGATTCGCGAGATGATCATTCCGTCTCTGTTGCCGGTTCTGGCGCCGATTGTCGTCTATTTCGGCGTTCTGCTGATCTCCGGCGGCGACAAGGCTTCTGCCTTTGCTGCCCTCGGGGCATCGCTGCTCGGCGTTATCGTCAACGGCCTGTTCGTGGCGATCTCCATGACCTCGGGCGGCGGCGCCTGGGACAATGCCAAGAAGAGCTTCGAGGACGGTTTCGTCGACAAGGACGGCGTTCGCCACATGAAGGGTTCGGAAGCTCATAAAGCATCCGTTACCGGCGATACCGTCGGCGATCCCTACAAGGATACGGCGGGCCCGGCCGTCAACCCGGCGATCAAGATCACCAATATCGTGGCACTTCTGCTACTGGCGGTGCTTGCCGGCTGATCTCTGAACCAAGCCAGACAAAAAAGCCCGCGAGGAGTGATCCTCGCGGGCTTTTGGATTTTTGTATCCGTTTTCCGGTGTTTACTTGCCGAAGCCGGACAGGATGCTGCGCGCTGCCGCTCCACCAGCGCTGGAGCCGCCGGAAAGCAGCTGCTGCAGGAAGGTGAGGTCGCGGCCGCCGGTCGGTGTCGTGCGCGAAATCGTGTCGAACACCTTGCCGTCCTGCATCGCATAGTTGGCGCGACGGGCGACGACGCCGTCCTTGTCGAAATAGATGGCGAGCACCGTCTGGTCGACGATCTTCGGCTTCATGAAGGCCGCCGCACGCTCGCGTTTCTGCGAGATGTAATAGAACACCTCGGTATCGAAGGTGGCCGTCGTCGAGGGCGTGCCCATCGTCAGCAGCACCTGCTCGCGGCTCGACCCGACCGGAATGAGTTCCAGCGATTTCTGGTCGACCACGTAGCCGTTATACATGGTGTCGCCGATATGCATGGACGTGCAACCCGAGACGGTGATGGATGCGACGACCATTGCCATCGCGGTTTTACTCAAGAATGTCATCTCGTATCCGAAAACCCGCTTGTTCAACGGCATCCCCCAAACTCAACCTGCCCCTGCTGACCCTACCATTGTGGCTATTCAGGGACATAAGACCGATCCCGACCTGGATGTTAAGGCCGCGAAGATCCCACCCCGTTCGCTGATCCGGCGGAACGGCATTGCAATTCGTGCATGCTTCGGTAAACCAGCTTTCGTTTCCATGCAACATGGCCGGCGGCAGGCTGGCCCATTCCTGGAGGCAAATAACGGGAATTCAGATGATCTTCGGCCTTTTCAAGAAGAAAAACCAAAACCACGCGATTGTCGACCGCCAATACTCGGCCTTGACGTCGATGGCGCGTGTACCGTTCTTCTATAGCGATCTGGACGTACCGGACACGGTCATGGGCCGTTTCGAGATGCTCTCGATCGTGATGATCCTGTTCTTCAGGCGTACCGCGAAGTCCGATTCGAGCGGGCAGGAACTGGCCCAGGAGATCGTCGACGCTTTTTTCCAGGATATCGACCACTCCATCCGCGAGCTCGGCATCGGCGACCAGAGCGTGCCGAAGCGCATGAAAAAGCTGGCCGGGATGTTTTATGGCCGGGTGGAGACCTATGCCGCCGCTCTTGAAGGCAAGGACAGCGGGGCGCTTGCCTCGGCCCTCAGCCGGAATATCTATCCCAAGACGGAGGATGCGCCTGGGATGCGAGGGCTGGCGGACTGGATGATCGTTGCGGAGAGGGCGCTCGCCGGCATTTCCGAAGATGAGATTTCCCGCGGGCACGCGGTTTTGCCCCTGCCGGGCCCGCTGCCGCGAGAAGAGTGAGGTTTGATGAAGAACGACCATGGCGCAGGCGAAAAGCCTCCCTTTTCCTATCCCGTCAAAGTTGGGAATATTTCCGCCAATGCGGTGACCGTGAATCTCGAGGCTGATGCGCGCGAGCTGGAGGGGCTCGCAAAGCTGTGGCAGGTCGTTTCGGTCGGTTCGTTGAAGGCCGAGCTGCAGATCGCCCGCTGGAAGAAGGACGGGGTGCGTCTCAAGGGACGCGTCCAGGCCGATATCGTCCAGTCCTCGGTCGTCACGCTCGAGCCGGTGGCATCGAAGATAGACGAGCCGTTCGAGCAGATCTTCGTGCCTGAAGGGTCGAAGCTCGCGCGGGTCGTGACCAGCGATACGGCGGAGATGGTGATCGATCCCGATGGTCCCGATCTTCCCGAAATGTTTGTCGGCGACACGATCGATGTCGGCGAAGTGGTTGCCGAATTCGCAGCACTTGCGATCGATCCCTATCCCCGCGAACCCGGCGTCGAGTTCGCCGATCACCTGGAAGGCGATCCGGATGAAAAGTCCGGACGCCCCAATCCCTTTGCCGTCCTTAAGGACTGGAAAAAGGATTGAGGACGGGTTGTAAGCGACAGCAAAAACTATATTTTGGCCACGAATTCGCCGACACGGCCCCGCATGAGGAGCGAAGGGCCGTTGGAGACGTGAGAACTGGCGCATGGTCCCCGATTGGGGTGTGCGTTCGGCGAAGATAAGGATCAGGGACGCGTGATCAGAATTTCTATCGATGCCATGGGCGGCGATTTTGGTCCCGAGGTCGTCATTGCCGGTGCTGCCAAGGCGCTGGAGCGCCACCCGGATGTGACCTTCCTCATCTATGGGCTCAAGGCTCAATGCGAGCCGGTTTTGGCGAAATATCCAAAGCTGCGGGATAAATCCGTCTTCCACGAATGCGAACTGGCCGTCAGCATGGAGGAGAAGCCGAGTGCAGCTCTCCGGCGTGGCCGTTATGTCTCGACCATGTGGCGGTCGATCGAGGCGGTGAAACTCGGCGAGGCTGAGGTTGTGGTTTCCGCCGGCAATACCGGCGCCCTGATGGCGATGGCGAAGTTCTGTCTGCGCACCATGGCCAATATCGAGCGCCCGGCGATCGCCGGCATCTGGCCGACTCTCAAGGGCGAGAGCATCGTCCTCGATATCGGCGCGACGATCGGTGCCGACGCTCAGCAACTTTTCGATTTTGCGATCATGGGCGGGGCCATGGCACGCTCCCTCTTCGAAGTGGACCGACCGACCGTCGGGCTTCTGAACGTCGGCGTCGAAGAGGTGAAGGGCCAGGAAGAGGTCAAGGAGGCCGGGCGGCTGATCCGCGAGGCCAACCTGCCGACGATCGCCTATCACGGTTTCGTCGAAGGTGACGACATCGGCAAGGGCACCGTCGATGTGGTGGTGACCGAAGGCTTTACCGGCAATATCGCGCTGAAGGCGGCGGAGGGCACGGCCCGGCAGATCGCCACGCTTCTGCGCGAATCGATGTCGCGCACGCTGCTGGCCAGGATCGGCTACCTTCTGGCCAAGCCCGCCTTCGACAGGCTGCGCGAGAAGATGGATCCGAACAAGGTCAATGGTGGCGTGTTCCTCGGCTTGAACGGCATCGTCATCAAGAGCCACGGCAGTGCCAATGCCGACGGCTTTGCTGCCGCGATCGATGTCGGCTATGACATGGCACGCAACGATCTCAACGCGAAGATCCGGCAGGATCTTGCAATTTACCATGCCCGTCGCCAGCCCCCGGCTGGCCCCGAAGCGGCATGACGACAGGATGTGAGTTAAGAATGATCCGTTCAGTGGTTCGCGGTTATGGGGCAGCGCTCCCGAAGCGGGTAGTGACCAATCGCGAGTTGGAAGACATCGTCGAGACCTCCGACGAATGGATCGTGCAGCGCACGGGCATTCGTCAGCGTTATCTCGCCGGCGAGGGCGAGACGACCGCCTCTCTCGGCGAGCAGGCGGCGCGTGCGGCGCTCGAAAACGCCGGTTTGACGCCGGATGACATCGATCTCGTGCTGGTCGCGACCTCGACGCCCGACAACACCTTTCCGGCGACCGCCGTCAATATCCAGAATCGGCTGGGCATGACCCACGGCTACGCCTTCGATCTGCAGGCGGTCTGCACCGGCTTCGTCTACGCGATGGCGACCGCCGATCTGCATATCCGCGGTGGAATGGCAAAGCGTGTGCTGGTGATCGGCGCCGAGACCTTTTCCCGCATCCTCGACTGGAAGGATCGTACCACCTGCGTGCTTTTCGGCGATGGCGCCGGTGCGCTGGTGCTGGAGGCGGCGGAAGGCGAGGGGACCATTGCCGACCGAGGCGTGCTCACCGCTCATCTGCGCTCCGACGGCTCGCATAAGGACAAGCTCTATGTCGATGGCGGCCCGTCCTCGACGGGCACGGTCGGACATCTGCGCATGGAAGGCCGCGAGGTCTTCAAGCATGCGGTCGGCATGATCACCGACGTGATCGACAGCGCGTTCGCCGCGACCGGCACGACGGCAGACGATCTCGACTGGCTGGTGCCGCACCAGGCCAACCGCCGCATCATCGACGGCTCGGCGAAGAAACTCGGTATTCCTTTGGAAAAGGTCGTCGTGACCGTCGATCTGCATGGTAATACCTCGGCTGCATCGATTCCTTTGGCACTTTCGGTTGCCGCCTCCGACGGGCGCATCAAGAAGGGTGATCTGGTGATGCTCGAAGCCATGGGCGGCGGTTTTACGTGGGGCGCATTGCTGGTCCGCTGGTAGGGCTGCAATGATTGGCCGAAACGTAAATAAGCGATTGAGCACAGGTGCTTGACCCTCGCGCTCAAGCAAAATACTCTCTATCGGCTTTGATAAGATCAATTTCGAAAATTGGGCGGGGATCATGGCCGGCAAGACAGTAACACGCGCGGATCTGGCGGAATCGGTTTTCCGCAAGGTCGGACTTTCGCGGACGGAATCGGCCGAGCTCGTTGAGACGGTCATAGACGAGATCTGTAACGCGATCGTGCGGGGCGAGGTGGTCAAGCTTTCCTCCTTCGCGACCTTCCAGGTGCGTTCCAAGAACGAGCGGATCGGCCGCAATCCGAAGACCGGCGAGGAAGTGCCGATTTCTCCGCGTCGGGTGATGACGTTCAAGGCCTCCAATGTACTGAAGAGCCGTATCCTCAAGGCGCACACGGCGCGCAAGGCGAAACTGAAGCCGGCAAGCCCGGTCGCCTGAACCCCGGCGCCCTTTCCGCAATCCTGTGAACATGCTTGAATCTCCCGGCTTAAGCCGTTGAGATATGTCCGATTCGGCGCATAATCCGCGCATGAATTGGAGGCTATGAGTCTGCCCTTGGGGCATGGGCAGCCTGCCGTTTGGAGTGTGACCTTTGGAGAAGAGCCCGGACGCCTTTCGTACGATCAGCGAGGTCGCCGACGACCTCGACCTGCCGCAGCATGTGCTGCGCTTCTGGGAAACGCGTTTCCCGCAGATCCGGCCGATGAAGCGCGGCGGCGGGCGGCGTTATTATCGTCCCGAGGACGTCGATCTCCTGAAGGGTATCCGTCACCTGCTCTACGATCACGGTTACACCATAAAAGGCGTGCAGAAGCTTCTGAAGATGAACGGCAACAAGTTCGTCTCGGCGATCGCGTCCGGCGATCTCGCCACGATGGAAGCGATCATGGCGGCAAACAGCGAAAAGCAGGTCGAGCCGAAGATCAGCACCGCCGAAGAGGATCAGATCGTCGGCCGCCCCAAGGTGAAGCCGAGCGGCCGCTTTTTCGGCTTCGGCGGCACCCACGAGGACGACGTGGAAGTGTCGATCGGCAAGTCCAGCATCGGCAAGGAAGACCGCGCCCTGTTGCAGGAGGCGCTGTTCGATCTTCTGGAATGCAAACGCCTCCTGGATCAGGTTCGCTAATCCAACTCGCGGCAAAGTTAAGAAAAATTTACCATTCACCTCTGGTTCAGGAGAAATGAAGGATCATTTCTTCATAAGGAAAATCAGAGGAGGTGAATTATGAAGAAGAAGCTCGCCGTCGCCGTTTTATCCCTGATTACGGCCTTTAGCGGTGTCGTTCCGGCCCAGGCTTTCCCGTCGATCGCCGCCCCGAGGATCGAAGCGTCCCAGGATATCCAGCAGGTACAGTACTGGCGCGATCGTGACGGCTGGGAAGGCCGCCGCTACTACCGCGACCGCTACGATGGCGACCGCTATTACCGCCGCCATCGCCGTGGCCCGGATGCCGGTGCGATCATCGGAGGGCTTGCCCTTGGCGCGATCATCGGCGGCGCGCTGGCCCAGCCGCGTTATGCACCGAGATACGCTCCGCGTTACTACCGACCGCGCTACTACGCCCCCCGGCGTTATGTCGGTGGCAATGCACATGTAAACTGGTGCTATGCCCGCTACCGGTCCTACAGGGCCTACGATAACACGTTCCAGCCCTATTACGGCCCGCGTCAGCAGTGCTATTCGCCCTACTGACATCCGTTGAACCGGATAACAACGTCAGCCTGCCCTGCCAATCCGGTGGGGCGGGTAAATCACGTGGGGAAGTCCCGGTTCTCGGAAAAGGTTTTTGATCTGACTGAGATTTCAAGGGGATTTAATTGGTCGGGGCGGCCGGATTTGAACCGACGACCCCTTGACCCCCAGTCAAGTGCGCTACCGGGCTGCGCTACGCCCCGACCTGCTCAATGAGCATGTTTTCCCTAGTCGCTCCGCTTTGCCGGCGCAAGCTCAAAATCCTTCGATCGGAAGAAAAAGAGGGTGGTTGGCACAAGAACGCGCCGATGAACATAAAAGCCGGGTCCGAACTCGGGCATCGCGAAAGCCTTCGTCGCGGGCAGCGGCACGGGCTTCACCGGGGCTGCAGCCGCGGATAACCGCTCGGAAGATCAACTATAAGGGGATTGCAGAGATTTCTGCAGAAGATAATTTTAGATATAAAACGAAGTTACGCATGCTGGAAACTTCGGCATAAAGGCGGGCTAAAAGATTAGCTGCGGTATCTATGTAATGCTTAGCGAAAACGCGGCGCCCGGCTTGCATTCATCAAGAGTTCCTGCTGGGACGCAAAAGGTCCGAGAAGTTTCAGAAGGCGGATTTCTTCCTCTTGATCGATACGATAGCGCTTTGCGAACTCCGCAACGCTCCAGACTTTCTTCAAGCCTTTACTATCGATATCGTCGAGATTCATATGCGTCGACATAAGTATCCCCTTTTCTTGCTTGTTCGAACCTAAACTCGCGTGGCAAATTTTGTTCCGGACAACTCTGAGCTTCTATCGTTAATAATGTATCCTCTAACGAACCCTCACTTTTCTTGGACTTTAATACCATTCTGGCCGATGCTGAGCTCGACGCCTCTGGGCTTGGTTTCTTCGCGATAGACGTAAAAACCGAGGCCGACGACGGCGACAAGCAAGGCGCCGATAATGAGATAAAGGTTATTGATGCGTGTCATGCGTACCCCCTGCACGTTGTCTGGCGGCGGGGAAACGCGTGAGATCTCAAAGAGTTCCCGCGCTGCAGCGATTTCAGTCGTCGTTTGCGGCGTTGAGGTTCTGGGGGCGGATTCCCTCGTCGTGAAACTGCTGGCGCAGCCTGAGCCCCGGCCCGGCGCCCGCATCGTCCTCACCCGCGCCGAGGAAAAGCACGCCCTTCGACTCGAAGATTGAACGCAACCGATCGGTGACGCCGGCGTTTGCGAAGACTTGCGAGGCCTCGGCTTCTTCGATCGCAGATTTGGAAAGCCCTGACGCGGCGGCCAACTCCTCCACCGTCATTCCTGTCATCGCGCGTGCGGCGCGGAGTTGAGAAACCGTCAGCATGATAGGGAATCTGGAGCGCTGGGCGCCGAAGTCAAGCGGCGTTGTCGGCCGCAGAGCGGGATCGTCGCTGCGATCGGATGAAACGATGTTCCAGCGCCACGCAGCCCCAGACGATGCCGAGCAGGAGGTAGAAATGCCGCCAGTGGTCGGTGTCGATGACGTTGCCGATGATCGCATGGCCCAATATCATCACCCAGGCGATCATCAGATAGGCCTGCCACGGGCGTTCGCGCAGTATGTAGCGGAAGCCAAACCACAGCGTCGACCAGATCATGATCTGATAGGTGATCGCGCCGAGCCAGCCATAGGTGGTCAGCGTCTTCAGCCAGATATTGTGCTCGTCCTCGCCGAAGATCTTGCCGAAGGCCATCGGCCCCAACCCGAGCGGCCGTTCCATGGCCATCAGGAAGCCGATCTTGTGGCGCTCGAAACGGCCAAGGCGGGCGCCGTCATAGTCCTGCACCAGCTTGGCGCGGTTCGTGAACAGGTCGGAGACCTGCGGGAACTGCAGCGCGATCGCCAGGGCGAGGACGAGGAAGATCGCAGCACCTCCGGCGATCGCCAGGATCTTGAACCGGAAGGCGGTCGTGCGCTCCTTGAGGAGCATGACGATCACCAGAGCGACGCCGGCAAATATCAGAAGGCCCCAGGCGGCGCGCGAGAAGGACAGGAAGATGCCGAGCGCCAGGACGAGGATGCCGGCGATCAGCAGCGGCGCTTTTATCAGCGGTCCGGTCAGCAACCGGTAGAGGAGGTAGAGGAGGGGGGCGACGAGATAGGGGCCGAAGACGTTCGGGTCCTGGAAGGCACCCATGGCGCGATTGTAGCGGGTGAACACATGCGAGCCCGGAAAGGCGTTGAAATAGCCGAGAACGCCGAGCAGCGAGGTGATGATTGCAGCGATGACCCAGGCCTTGAAGATCAGGTTCAGGCGCCGGTGGTCGTTCTCGATGATCGCCGCATAAAAGACCGAACTCAGCGCCAGGAAGGTGGAGACGGCGAAATACATCGGCGCCTCGCTCATGTCCTTCATGACGAACATGGAGAACAGGCCGCTCATGTTGAACGTCAGCATCATCACCAGAAGCGGTCCGACGGTACGCGATATCTTCAGGCCGAGCAGGAACCAGATGCCGATCTGGATTACCATGATCAGTTCGTAAGGCGCAGGTTCGGAAATGACGAAGCCGGAAAGGAAGACGCCAAAGGCGATCAGGCCGGAACCGGCCAGCTTTACGGCCGCCAGCCGGCTGTCGAAACCCACCGGGTGGCCGCCTGCGCGGTTATAGTCGAGCGTGCTCAATAGGCATTGTCCGTGTTGAGCAGCCGGATCGGCGTCAGGAACAGGATCTTGAGGTCGAAGAGCAGCGACCAGTTCTCGATATAATCGAGGTCGTAGGCCGTGCGGGCACGGATCTTCTCGTCGCTGTCGAGCTCGCCACGCAAGCCGTTGATCTGCGCCCAGCCGGTGACGCCCGGCTTGACGCGGTGGCGGGCGAAATAGCTCTCGACTACGTCGACATATTTGCGCGTGCCCGTCTGGGCGAGCACCGCATGTGGGCGCGGTCCGACGAGCGAAAGCTGGCCGCGCAGCACGTTGAACAGCTGCGGCAGTTCATCGATCGAGGATTTGCGCAGGAAGCGACCGACCGGGGTGACGCGCGGGTCGCCCTTGGTGACCGCCTTGATTGCGGTCTGGTCGCCGAGGTCGGTGTACATTGAACGGAACTTCAGGACGTCGATGATCTCGTTGTTGAAGCCGTGGCGCTTCTGGCGGAACAGGATCGGCCCCTTTGAGGTCGCCTTCACGGCGATTGCCGCAGCCAGCATGATCGGCCAGGTGAGAAGGAGGCCGACAACCGAAAAGACGATGTCGAAGACGCGCTTGGCGACCGAGTCCCAGTCGCGGATCGGCTTGTCGAAAATGTCGAACATCGGTACCGCGCCCACATGCGAATAGGAGCGGGGGCGGAAACGCAGGCGATTGGCATGGGCGGCAAGGCGGATATCGACCGGCAATACCCAGAGCTTGCGCAGCAGCTGCAGGATGCGGGCCTCGGCCGTTGCAGGCAGCGCGATGATCAGCATGTCGATGCGGGCAAGGCGGGCGAATTCGATAAGCTCGGCGAAGGTCCCGAGCTTCGGATAGCCGGCGACGACGGTCGGCGAGCGTTCGCTGTTGCGATCGTCGAAAATGCCGCAGATGCGGATGTCGTTGTCGGGCTGCTGTTCGAGCTGGCGGACAAGCTGCTTGGCCGGTTCACCGCCGCCGACGATGATGGCGCGACGCTCCATCACGCCATTGCGCCCCCAGTGACGGATGGCAAAGGCGGTGAGCTGCCGTTCGAGGAAGAGGAACGCGGCGCTGGTGACGAACCAGGCGATAAAGCCGGAAAGCGGATAGGGCTCGTGTTCGACGAGGAAAAGGGTGGACGCCGTCAGCAGAAAACCGATCGTCCAGCAGACGAAAACACGTTTGGCGGTGCGCGAGGCGCCACGCAGCGAGGGGATCTGATAGGTATCGGCCACCTGCAGAAGCAGGACCGTGAGTGTCGAGCCCCAGGCGACGAGGGCGAAGCGGGCGAAAAAGCCGGTGAGATCAATCGGTGCGAAAAGCGCCCCGACGCCAAGGCCGATCCCGAGCATGGCCAGCAGCTCGAACAACCGGAACTGGCCGATCAGCATCGTCGGCGAATAGCTGTCGTTGCGGAACTGCTCTGCAATCTGGCGCGCAAACGGATTGAGCACCGTGGCGTTCACCGGATCATGCTTTTCGTCGGCAGCTCGGAGTTCCGAAACCTTCTTGCGAAGGCTTTCGACATCGAACTGCTCGGACTTGTTCGGCTGGTTCATGGACCGATCCCTTTGGCCTTCCGGGGCCGGCGGCGCTGGAAGCCCCGGTAACGCTGGAAGCAATGGGAAACGCATACCAAAAAGAGGTGAAGGAAGCCTTTAGCCGCGCCCCGAATCCGGTCTCGAACCTGTCAGATCTTGATACAGGCCGAGCATTTCGCGGGCCATGACCGAGGCGGAAAACACCGCCTTGAAGGCCTCCGGTTTCGGCATCACCGCATCCTGCCAGCCGGGCGTCGTGACCGCTTGCGTCATGACGCGGGCGAGATCATCGGCATCGCCGGGGATGGCAAGGGCAGCACTCGCCTCGCCGAGCACTTCCGGAATGCCGCCGACCCGGGAGGCGATCACCGGCTTGCCGGCCGCCAGCGCCTCGAGCACGATATAGGGCATCGCTTCGGCACGGGAGGGCACGACGACGATCTTCGCCATGGCG
>NZ_JALBGW010000122.1:0-13975 GCF_023006485.1 Neorhizobium sp. BETTINA12A | reverse complement strand
GGCGGCGACGACCGGGCCTGCCAGCGGCCCGCGTCCTGCCTCGTCGGTGCCCGCAACCGGCCAGTGGCCGGCCTGACGTGCCACAAGTTCCAGACTGAAATCCGGAACCAGCGGAATGTCTTCGAAAAGCATCGGAGAATCGGGCGACGTGCGAGGTAACATGGCGGCAACCTCGCACGTCGTCCCGACCTCCTGCAACCCCCGGCCAAGCGATTGCGGCGTCGCTATCCACCGAGGGGCGGCGGTGGAACCGGGGTATTTTTCCGACACGGGGGACAGGGCGGGCCGCGTCGGAAATGGGAAATTAAAATCGAACCGGAATAAAGTCCGGTCAGAGCAGCGAGAGCTGGATGCCGCCGCCGTCGGGGCGGAGGAAGATGTCGTCGCGCAGCGGCAGGCCGCGCCGGACCATGCCGAGCCGTTTGGTCGCCATCTCGAAACGGCGGCCGATCTGCCAGGCATAGGGACCGGCGCCCTTCATCCGCTTGCCCCATTCGGCGTCGTAATCCTTGCCGCCGCGCATCGAGCGGACGAGAGACATCACATGCCGGTAGCGGTCCGGGTAGTTCTGCAGCAGCCAGTCGCGGAAGAGGGGGCTCACTTCCAGCGGCAGGCGCAAAAGCACGTAGCTTGCCTCCGTCGCCCCGGCCGCATGGCCGGCGTCCAGGATACGCTCGATCTCATGATCGTTGAGCGCCGGAATGACGGGTGCCACCATGACCGCGGTCGGAATGCCGGCATCGGTCAACGCCTTGATGGCAGTGAGGCGCTTGGGAGGGGTCGAGGCGCGCGGCTCCATAGTGCGGGCAAGCTTGCGGTCGAGTGTGGTGACCGAAATCCCGACCTTCGCGAGCCCCTTGGATGCCATGTCGGCAAGAATGTCGATGTCGCGGGTGATCAGCGCCGACTTGGTGACGATCGCGACGGGATGATTGGCCTTCTGCAGCACTTCGAGGATCTGCCGCATGATCCGCCATTCCCGCTCGATCGGCTGATAGGGGTCGGTATTGGTGCCGATCGCGATCGCCCGCACCTTGTAGTCCGGGCGGCTCAGCTCCCGTTCGAGCAGTTTCGGCACGTCAGGCTTGGCGAACAGCTTCGATTCGAAATCAAGGCCCGGGGAAAGCCCCATGAAACTGTGCGTCGGCCGGGCAAAGCAGTAGATGCAGCCATGCTCGCAGCCGCGATAGGGATTGATCGAGCGGTCGAACGAAAGGTCCGGCGATTCGTTGCGGGTGATCGCGGTGCGCGGCTTTTCCACCTGCACCTCGGTCCTGAACGGTTCGAGCTCCTCCAGCGTCTGCCAGCCGTCGTCGAAGGCCTCGCGGCGCTCCTCCTCGAAACGGCCGCTCGGATTGAGCCCCGCGCCGCGTCCGCGACGCCGGTCGATCTCCACCCGAAGACCGGAGGATTGGACCAACGCATCGGCAATATCGGCCGTATGAGCAGGCGCGAAAGCGTCCTGCCGCAATTGATGCAGCTCGTTCATGGGTTAGCTCCTGAAGGGGAAATCCCCGTTCCTGATGATTAAATTCCTAGCGCTGAAATGAGAACATTGCAAGAACAAAATTCGCGGCCCGCGTTTCTGGCGTTCCGTGTTGCTATGCGTTACATGTCAGGAATGCTGACTGTCATCATGGAATGCCGCGATCAGGAATCCGAGCTGGCGCAGACGCTCTCGGTGCTCGTTCCCGCTGCGGTAGAGGGGCTTGTGAGCGATGTCGTGGTGCTCGATCACGGTTCGCGGGATGGTTCCTCCCGCGTTGCCGATGCGGCCGGCTGCCGTTTTTATGGCCATTGGGATATCAAGGATATTTTGCGCGGCGCCCGGGGAGAATGGTTGTTGCTGGTCGAGCCCGGCTCCCGGCCGCAGGGCGGCTGGATCGATGAGGTGATGGAATATATCGCGCTCAACAAGCAGCCGGCCCGCTTCGCGCCGGCCCGCAATTACCGGCGGCCGTTCTTCAAACGCATCGGTCGTGCCGTACCGCCGCTGGAATACGGCATGTTGCTGCCGAAGCGGCAGGCGATCGCGCTGGCAAAATCGGGAATGAACCTGGAAACGCTGGCGCGCGGCCAGAAGGTGTCGAAGCTTTCGAGCGAGATGATCCCGGCCTGGGTGGCGGCTGCGGTCAGGTAGCGCCTATTTGCCGCCGCGCTTCAGGTGCTCGTCGAGCCGTGGCATGATCTCGATAAAATTGCAGGGCATGTGGCGGTAGTCGAGCTGCGCCTTCAGAATGCCGTCCCACGCATCCTTGCAGGCGCCGGGCGAGCCCGGCAGCACGAAGATGAAGGTGGCGTTCGCCACCCCGCCGGTCGCCCGCGATTGGATCGTCGACGTGCCGATCTTGTCGTAGGAAATCCGGTGGAACACTTCCGAAAAGCCGTCCATGCGCTTTTCGAACAGCGGCTCCAGCGCCTCCGGCGTCACGTCCCGGCCGGTAAAGCCCGTGCCGCCCGTGGTAATCACCACGTCGATATCCGGATCGAGCGTCCATTCCCGCACCTGGCCGGCAATCCGGTCCTTGTCGTCAGGCACGATCGCCCGCGCCTTGAGCTGGTGGCCGGCTTCGGTGATCCGCGCCACCAGCGTATCGCCGGACTTGTCGTCGGCCGCCGTGCGCGTGTCGGAGACGGTCAGCACGGCGATGCCGACGGGGATGAAGGAACGGGTGTCGTCGATCCGGTTCATGGGGTTTTCTCAGGGCTTTGGCCAACGGTTCTCACCGCCTGAAAATACCATTCCGGCTTCTGGCCGTTAAGGTTCTCCATCGCCTTTTCCGCCGCTTCGAAGGAAGGAAATATCCCGAAACAGGTGGCGCCCGAACCGGACATCCGCGTCAGCATCGTGCCTTCCGCGCCGATCAAGCTGGAAATCTGGTCGATTTCGCGCACCAGCGAGCGCGCCGGCGGCTCAAGGTCGTTGCGCAGCATCTTCAGAAAGCTGATCCAGTCGCCGTCGAGCGCGCCGATCGGCGAATTGTCCTTCTGGGTCAGGCGACGGAAGATACCCGGCGTCGAGACCCCGACCAGCGGATTGCCGAGCACCAGCGACAACGAGGGCATGTCGGGAAGGGCAGTCAGCTCTTCGCCTATCCCCCTGGCCATCAGCGGTTCGCCCTTCAGGCACATCGGCACGTCGGCGCCAAGCGAAAGACCAAGCACTGCCAGTTCTTCGGCCGGCAGCCCAACGTTCCAGAAGCGCATCAGGCCACGCAGCGTTGCCGCCGCATCCGCCGAACCGCCACCGATACCGGCTGCAACCGGCAGGTTCTTTTCAAGATGAATGGCAACCGGCGGCGGCGAAACGCCTTTATTCTGCAGCGCCTTGCGCAAGAGATCGCGGGCTTTCAGCACGAGATTGCCATGCTTGCCCTCGACGGATGTCGGCAGCAGCGAAGCGAACCGGCCGGAAAAGGAAAGGCCGTCTGCGTCAGCATCGCTGAAGCTGAGCCGATCCCCCGTGTCGGCAAAGGTCACGATACTTTCGAGCAGGTGATAACCGTCGGCCCGCTGGCCGGTCACGTGCAGGGCAAGATTGATCTTGGCGGGCGCGAGTTCGAAAAGGTTCGCCTCGTCGGCGAACCGGCTGTCGGATGACAAATTGCCCAGAAACATAGGCGTCAGGATTTCTTGTCAGGATTGGCCGGCGCCGGCGGAGCGGGCGCTACGGGTTCGGACGGGCTGCGGTCGGCAGTCGTCGCGTTCGGATCGAGCGGGGGCAGGCCCTTCTCGATCTTCTCCTTGATCTGCTCGCGGTTGATATCCTCGCCTTCCGAGATCAGCGCCCGGTTCCACTGATAGACGGCTTCGAGCTTGCGCCCGACACGCCAGTAGGAATCGCCCAGATGATCGTTGATCGTCGAATCGCCGGCGCGCAGCTGCACGGCACGTTCGAGCTCGGTCACGGCATCGTCGAACTTGCCCATGCGGAAATAGGCCCAGCCGAGCGAATCGACGATGTAGCCGTCATCCGGTCGCGCATCGACGGCCCGCTTGATCATGCCGAGACCCTCGTCGAGGTTCTTGTTCATGTCGACCAGCGAATATCCGAGATAGTTGAGCACCTGCGGCTGTTCAGGGTTGAGCTCGAGCGCCTTACGGAAGCTCGGCTCGGCCTTCTCCCAGTTTTTCAGCCGCTCGTAGGCGATGCCGCGCTGGAAGAAGATGGTCCAGTCGCCCGGCTTCGGCACCGGCCCGATGACCTCGGCCGCCTTGTCGTACGTCTCGGCCATGGTCTTGTAGTCCTTGGCGTCGGAAAGCACGCTGCCGTAGGCGATATAGCTGCGGATGTCCGACGGATCGGATTCGATCAGCGATTTCAGGTGCTGCTTGGCCTCATTCACCTTGCCGGTGTCGGAAAGCGTCACGCCGAGCTGCAGTTCGGAAATGCGGCGCATCGGCGAATCGGCCGGAACGCTCGCATAGAATTTGATGGCGCGATCGGGCTGCTTGAGCTTCTCGGCGATGCCACCGAGCAGGATCAGCGTGTCGGCGCTCTTGGCGTCGAGCGCGTGGGAGATCTGCAGGTAGAGCGAGACCATGTCTTCGGCGCCCTGGCGGTTCAGCGCGCCGCCGATTGAAAACAGCACGCCGGCTGCACCTTCGGCAGCATTGCTCACCTGCTGCTGGGGCTTCTCGCCCTTTTCGATGCTCTGGCGCAGCGCCTTCAGCGGCGCATAATTGGAGACCATGCCGTCACCGACGGAGATCGCGTCGAGCGCCTTCTGCTTGTTGCCGGCAGCCGCTTCAAGACGCGCAAGCGCCATGACGGCGCGCATAAACGTGTCCGGCGCGGTGGCGACGGCTTCCTTGTTGGTGACGGCGGTGTTGAGATGCTGCCGTGCGGTGCCGATATCCCCGGTCACCAGCGCCATGGCGCCGAGATGGTAGTCGGTGAATACCTTGTACCAGGGCGGTCCCTTGAGGTTGTTGATGCTGGCCATCGCCTGCTTGCCCTTGCCGGCGCCGACATCCGCCCAGGCGGAAAGGAGCTGGTGGGTCAGCCGGTCGAGATCGTTCGGCCCCTCATAGGCAAGCACTTTCTTGGCGGTGTCGAACTTCTTGTCACGCAGGGCATCGAGGCCGCGGACGATCTTGGTGATCCGCTCGACGGCATTGTCATCCTTCAGCGCATTGGCCTCGGCGAGACCCTGGTCGAAATCGCCGTTGAGCAGCAGCGAGATCATCAGCCTCTCGCGGATTTCCAGGTTGGCGGGATCGAAAGCCAGCGCCTTGCGGTAAAGCGCGATCGCGGTGTCGTAGTCGTGGTCGACGTCGGCAGTGCGGGCCGCCAGAAAGGCGCCGGAAAACGTCTTCACGTTGCCGGGACCGAATGTCACCGTGTCTTTCACCGCTGGCTTTGCTTCCGCCGTCGCCGCACTGGCCGCCGTCCCGAACATGAGGACGGTTGCGAGCGCCGCGCTGGAGAGCAGAAGAAGGCTGGATTTCCGCCGCATAAAGATGCCTTTCGTAAGAGCATGGCGATTCGGTGAGATACCGCCGCCAATTCCGCCCTATTGATTCACGATAGAATGGCTTTTTTGAAGCAGGTCCGCAAGGAAATCCCCAGCGCCACACGGGGGCGGCGCCGGTCACACCTTCGTCAACGGACGCCGTATGTCAGTTGACGCGCTGGATCGAGAAGTCGATGACTTCGAGAAGAGCGGCCTTGAGCGGCGAGGCGGGAAGCGGCGCCAGCGCATCGCGGGCGATCGTGCCGTAATGCAGGGCGCGGCCAATCGTGTCGTTCAGGGCACCGTATTTGTTGATCAATCCGAGCGCCTTTTCGAGGTTCTCGTCGCTGCTTTCGCCCTTCTCGATCGCCTGGCGCCAGAAGGCGCGCTCGGCCTCGGTGCCGCGGCGATAGGAGAGGATGACGGGCAGCGTGATCTTGCCCTCGCGAAAATCGTCGCCGACATTCTTGCCGAGATCGGCAGCCTTGCCGCCGTAATCGAGCGCATCGTCGACGAGCTGGAAGGCAAGACCGAGGTTCATGCCGTAGGATTTCAGCGCGCCACGGCCGGCCTTGTCGGCATTGGCGATGATCGGCCCGACTTCCGCGGCAGCGGCAAACAGGGCGGCCGTCTTGGCGCGGATGACCGAAAGATAATCGTCCTCGGTCGTCTCCATGTTCTTGGCGACGGACAGCTGCAGCACTTCGCCCTCGGCGATCACAGAGGCTGCGGCAGACAGCACGTCGAGCGCTTCGAGCGAGCCGACATCCACCATCATCCGGAACGCCTGGCCGAGCAGGAAGTCGCCGACGAGCACGCTGGCCTGGTTTCCCCAGATCATCCGGGCGGTCGAGCGCCCGCGGCGCAGATCGCTTTCGTCCACCACGTCGTCGTGGAGCAGCGTTGCGGTGTGCATGAACTCGACGCTGGTCGCGAGCTTCACATGGCCTTCACCCTGGTAGCCGAACAGCGCCGCAGAGGCGAGCGTCAGCATCGGCCGCAGCCGCTTGCCGCCCGACGAGATCAGGTGATTGGCGACTTCCGGGATCATCTGCACGTCGGAGCCGGCCTTAGACAGGATCAAATGATTGACCCGATCCATGTCCGCCTTGGTCAGATCCACCAGCGGTTTGACGGATGCCAGTTTGTTTTTGCCTTCTTCAAGCGGTATGACGACGCCCAATGTCAGGCCTCCCTATCGAAATCTTTCAAACGACAATAGAAAGAGGCTGATAGTGCGGCAAGCGCAAATCGCATCCCGCCGGATATAATGGGGTAACAAACAAGCCATGCTGGAGATCATCCGCACCAACGACATCGTGATCCTGTCGCTGGCCCAGAGTCTGATGAAGGATGCGGGCATCCATTTCATGGTCGCCGACCAGTCGATGAGCGTGCTCGAAGGCTCGCTCGGGCTTTTGGCGCGGCGGCTGATGGTCGACAGCGAGCGAGCCGACGAGGCGCGGCGGATCTTGAAGGATGCGGGGCTGGAAGCGGAGCTGCGGCCTTGATGCCTGTGGATCCTCGGTCTTCAGTTTTTCCGGAGCTTTAGCATTGAGCGTTCTCGCGGATCGCCCCCCTCTGCCCTGCCGGGCATCTCCCCCTCAGGTGGGGAGATCGGCTGGGCGCCTGCTCACCGCTTCAAATTTGACGTCTCATTCTGCGCACCAACGTGCGGCGTATCTTCTCGCGCATTTTTATCTGGCCTCTCTTCCGGCACGCCGTATTTGGAAGGGCGATGATCACGCCGCTTGTGATCTCCCCACCTGTGGGGGAGATGCCCGGCAGGGCAGAGGGGGGCTACCGACTACCAGCGCTCAATGGTGTCGCGAAGGATGACCCCGCCAATCCATACCATCGACGCCTTCCATCGCGGCCGTTTCCACGTCATGCAGCCGAAGGGGGGCGGGCATCGGTCCGGCGTCGATGCGATGCTGCTTGCCTCGCTGGTCGCCGCCGACAAGCCGGTTAATGTTGCCGATCTCGGCTCCGGCGCCGGCGCTGCGGGCCTTGCGGTCGCCTCGCGGCTGGAACGGGCAAATGTTCTGCTGATCGAAAAATCGCCGCTGATGGCCGATTACGCTCGTAAAACTCTGGAGCTTCCCGAAAACGCCTTCCTTGTCGGTCGAGTCGAAGTGCTGGAAGCCGACGTGACGCTCACCGGCAAACCCCGTCTTGCCGCAGGCCTGGTGGATGAGATCCACGACCATGTCATCATGAACCCGCCCTTCAACGATGCCAGCGACCGCAAGACGCCGGATGCCCTGAAGGCCGAGGCGCATGCGATGACGGAAGACCTGTTCGAAGCCTGGATCCGCACCGCCGGCGCGATCATGAAGCCCGGCGGGCAGTTGTCGCTGATCGCCCGGCCGCAATCGATCGCCGAGATCATCGCGGCCTGCGGCAGGCGTTTCGGCGGGCTGGAAATCACCGCCCTTCATCCCCGGCCCGACGAAAGCGCCACGCGCATCCTCGTCACCGCCGTCAAGGGATCGCGCGCCCGGCTGACATTCCGGGCGCCGCTTTTCGTGCATGGCGCGGACGGCCATGCCTTCTCACCGTTCGTGGACGACCTGAACAATGGCCGGGCCGCCTATGCCCGCCTCAGCCCGAAACGAAATCCACGAGCAGCTTGACGTTGAGGCCGGCGATCACGACGGCGATCAGCCAGGCAAGGCCGGAGAGCCAGATCGGCGCCACGAGTTCGCCCATCTTGGCCTTGCTGGCGGTGAACATGACGAGCGGGAAGACCGCGAAGGAAAGCTGCAGGCTGAGCACGACCTGGGTGAGGATCAGCAGCTCGGCCGTGCCCGCATCGCCATACCAGATGGTCACGAACGCGGCCGGGATGATGGCTATCCCCCGCGTGATCAGCCGGCGGATCCATGGCTGCAGCTTCATCTTGAGGAAGCCTTCCATGACGATCTGACCGGCAAGCGTCGCCGTCACCGTCGAATTCAGGCCGCAGCAGAGCAGAGCGATACCAAATAGCGTCGGCGCGATGGCAAGGCCGAGCAGCGGAGCCAGCAGCGAATGGGCTTCGCCGAGCTCGGCTACCTCCGTCCGGCCGGTGCTGTTGAAGGCGGCTGCCGCAAGGATCAGGATCGAGGCATTGATCAAGAGGGCGAAGCAGAGTGCGACGGTGGAGTCGATCGTCGCAAAGGTCAGCGCCTCCTTCTTTTCCGGCAGGGTGTGGCCATAGTTGCGGGTCTGCACGATGCCGGAATGCAGGTAGAGGTTATGCGGCATGACGGTCGCGCCGAGAATGCCGAGTGCCAGATAGAGCATTTCCGGATTGGTGACGATCTCGGTTGTCGGGAAGAAGCCGCGAATGACGCCGCCCCATTGCGGATCGGCGAGGAAGATCTGGACCGCGAAGCACACGGCGATGACGCCGAGCAGGGTGATGATGAAGGCCTCGACCCAGCGGAAACCCATCTTCTGCAGGTAAAGGATGATGAAGACGTCGAGCGCCGTGATCAGTACGCCGAGCTCCAGCGGGATTCCGAAGATCAGGTTGAGACCGATCGCGGTGCCGATCACCTCGGCGATGTCGGTGGCGATGATGGCGATTTCGGCAAGCGCCCAGAGCGGAATGGAAACCCATTTCGGAAACGCGTCGCGGCAGGCTTGCGCCAGATCTCGGCCCGAAGCGATGGCAAGACGGGCACAGAGCGACTGCAGCACGATCGCCATCACGTTGGACAGCAGCGCGACCGCCAGCAGCGCATAACCGAATTTCGAACCGCCGGCGAGCGAGGTCGCCCAGTTGCCGGGGTCCATGTAGCCGACTGCAACCAGGTAACCCGGGCCGGCGAAGGCAGCCATCCGTCGCCACCGAGATCCGGAGCGCGAGATGTTGACGCTTCGATAGACGTCGGAAAGCGATGCTTCCCCCCGTTTGTTCCGCCAGCCGCTGTTCTGCTTTGAACTTAAGACGTCCATCTTCACCCTATCTCCGTTCGTGGGGGAGATAATGCCTTATTGGAATGATAATGCAAGTCATTCGCAACTAGAAAATCAAAATCCTGCTTTCGGGGGCGCAGCCATTGTGTTTGAAATTCCGTCACATACATGCTCTGGCAGAGCCGAACGCGACAGAAGGAAAAGAAATGGCCGGGTTTTTGAAGAGGTTGATGCCGAAACGGTTCCGTAAGAAGGGGCTGACGATTCCCGTCGTCCGGCTTCACGGGGCGATCATGGCCGGCGGCGGCCAGTTCAAGCAGAGCCTCAACCTGGCCGGCGTGGCGCCGATGCTCGACAAGGCCTTCTCGAAGAAAGATGCCCCGGTCGTTGCGATCTCGATCAATTCGCCGGGCGGGTCTCCGGTGCAATCGCGCCTGATCTTCCAGCGCATCCGCTCGCTGGCGGAAGAGAAGGACAAGAAGGTGCTGGTCTTCGTCGAGGATGTCGCGGCCTCGGGCGGCTACATGATCGCGCTTGCGGGCGACGAGATCTTTGCCGATCCGACCTCCATCGTCGGCTCGATCGGTGTCGTTTCCGGCGGGTTCGGCTTTCCGGAACTGCTGCGCAAGATCGGCATCGAGCGCCGCGTCTATACCGCCGGCGAGAACAAGGTGATCCTCGATCCCTTCCAGCCGGAAAAGGAAGGCGACATCGAATACCTGAAGGCGCTGCAGCTCGAAATCCACAAGGTCTTCATCGAGATGGTCAAGATGCGCCGTGGAGAGCGGCTGGCGGACGATGCGACGATCTTTTCCGGCCTGTTCTGGAGCGGGTTGCGTGGCCTCGAACTCGGCCTGATCGACAGCCTCGGCGACATGCGCGAAGTCCTCAAGCGCCGTTACGGCAAAGATACCAGGCTGGAACTGATCGGCAGCGCCCGCACCCTGTTCGGCCGACGCGTGCCCGGCGTCGTTTTCGGGGAGGGTAAGGCGGGAGAAATCGCCGCGGGCGCAGTCACGGGACTTGCGGCGAGCCTGGAAGAAAAGGCAATGTGGAGCCGCTACGGCCTTTGAGGTCGTCAGGATAGCGCGAGAGGGGAAATGGCGCAGCTTTTATTTCTGATCATCGTCATCGGCGGCGGCTGGATGCTCTATAAGAAGTTCATCAAGGACGCCGAAAAACTGTCATCGCGCACCCGCCGCGAAGAAAAGGAACGCCAGACCGGCGCGATCGGCACATTGGAACGAGACCCGGCGACGGGGGAATACAGGGTGAAGCGGGATGAGGAGTAGGCCTCATGCCCGAGGAGAAGAATCCTGCTGTGGCGGAGACCGATGCTGACAAGAAGCGTGCGGCACTGGAAAGGATTCGTGCTTTCAAGTGGAAGTTGCCGGACGGCTGGAAATTCGATCGCGAGGAAGCCAACAGCCGTGATCCGAACAACGATTAAAGCCGTTCCCTCACCCGTGAAATCCAGTCGGACCCTGCGTAACTCACACAGAGGATGAAGACCGTTCGAGTCTCGTCATCGATGGTGAAGCATATGACAGCCTTTTCCGCCGCAGGAATTGCCCGTAATCCTGGCAACAAGTCATCTCGAATCGAGCCCATTTTGGGTAAATCGGCCAGCCGGTAGGTCGCCGTTTCGATTTCCGCCAGCTTGCGGTCCGCGGTGATGCGCCCGGCATATTCTTCGATGAAACTATGAATATCGATGAGGTCTTGTACGGCCGCGGAGTGGTATTCCAGCCGGTAGATCGACATCACTTAGCCTTGTACTTTTCGTCAAGCCGTGCGCGGACGCGATCGAACATATTGTCCTTGTCCATGGATATCCACTGATCCCGCGGCAGCTCTGCTCGGCGGCGGATTTCGTCCTTCATTCCGATCAGCGGGTCCTCATGCGCGGAACTTTCCTCGTCCCGCAGCAAGCTGTCGATGCCGGCTTCCAGCACTTTTTCGACCGAAGGGAACTGGCCGTCCTCAACGAGCTTTTCAGCAAGCCGCAGGGAGCGCTCGGACAAGGTGAAGCTGTTCTTGACGTTCATGGTCTTTCTCCGGAAGAACGGGCGGACCTTAACATGGATCGTGCCGTTTCGGCAGACCCCGCAACCGCTCCAAACGCATAAATCCTTGACCCGCGCCCCTGATGCGTGGCACTCGTCCGCATCCTCGAACCGACACAGATATGGCCATGACCGAGCTGCCCGACCACATGTCTCCGACCCGCTCCTTCCAGGGGCTGATCCTCGCGCTCCAGAATTACTGGGCGGACAAGGGCTGCGCGATCCTGCAGCCCTACGACATGGAAGTCGGTGCCGGTACCTTCCATCCGGCCACCACGCTGCGCGCGCTCGGGCCGAAGCCGTGGAAGGCTGCCTATGTGCAGCCATCGCGTCGTCCGTCCGACGGCCGTTACGGCGAAAACCCCAACCGGCTTCAGCATTATTACCAGTTCCAGGTCATCCTGAAGCCGAACCCGCCGAACCTGCAGGAACTCTATCTCGGCTCGCTTGCGGCAATCGGCCTCGATCCGCTGCTGCATGACGTGCGTTTCGTCGAGGACGACTGGGAAAGCCCGACGCTCGGCGCCTGGGGTCTCGGCTGGGAATGCTGGTGCGACGGCATGGAAGTCTCGCAGTTCACCTACTTCCAGCAGGTCTGCGGCATCGAATGCGCGCCGGTTGCGGGTGAGCTGACCTATGGTCTCGAACGTCTCGCCACCTATCTGCAGGGCGTCGACAGCATCTACGAGCTCAATTTCAACGGCCGCGAAGGCGAGGAAAAGATCTCCTATGGCGACGTCTTCCTGCAGGCCGAGCAAGAATATTCCCGCCATAACTTCGAATTCGCCGATACCGCCATGCTGCACCGGCACTTCGTCGATGCCGAGAAGGAATGCCAGGCGCTGCTCGCGGCCGGCGCTCCGGGAGCGAACGCCAACCAGATGCTGCACAAATGCGTCTTCCCGGCCTATGACCAATGTATCAAGGCGTCTCACGTCTTCAATTTGCTGGATGCCCGCGGCGTGATCTCGGTCACCGAACGCCAGAGCTATATCCTGCGCGTCCGCACGCTGGCGAAAGCCTGCGGCGAGGCCTTCCTGATGACCGATGCCGGTGGTGTGAATTTCGGCAAGGCTGCCTGAGCTCGGATTTTCGTGGATCGGGGTCTGGCCGCGTGTGGCGAACCGTTCAAACGGCTCCCGTCCATTGCGTGCCCAGCTGCCAGACGGGTTTGATTGTCGGATAGGCGCCGGTCGGAAGCTGCCCGGCATAGATCTGCAGAAACCGGCGTGTGCCGGCCGGTGCCGGGGGCTTCATCATGACCCCGTACTGAAAAAACAGCACGGCAAACGCCAGCACATTGGCGGTTCGCACAAGGCACGCCATGGCAATTCCATCCAGATTGTTTTGAGGTGGGGCCGAATCTTTGGAATCGCCCGTTTTCTGTAAGAGAATCTAGGGCATCCGGGCGATCGGAACTTTGCGGTAAGTCAAAAAAATGACCGTGAAAAATAATCGATGACTTCAACCACTTTTTTATACCACACCTCTACTGTCCCATCGCAAGGCCAAGTCGGGAGACTCAGATGTACATTTTGATCGGCATAATTGTTCTCGTCGCACTCTACGTTGTTATGATCTACAACGGCCTCGTCAAAGCCCGCCAGATGGCGGAGGAGGCGTGGTCCGGCATCGACGTTCAGTTGAAGCGTCGCGCCGACCTGATCCCGAACCTGATCGAGACGGTGAAGGGATACGCCGCCCACGAAAAGGGCACGTTCGAGGAAGTCGTCAAGCTGCGCAACCAGGCGCAGGCGGTGCCGGCAGGCGATGTCGCCGGCCGCGCCCAGGCGGAAGGCTTGCTCGGCCAGGCACTCGGCAAGATCATCGCGCTTGCCGAAGCCTATCCAGATCTCAAAGCAAACCAGAACTTCTCCGAACTGCAGGCCTCGCTCGAAACCATCGAAAGCGAGATCCAGATGTCGCGGCGGTACTATAACGGTGCGGCCCGCGACCTGAACGTCAAGGTCGAGAGCTTCCCCAACAACCTGGTCGCCGGTCAGTTCGGTTTCTCGAAGCGCGAATATTTCGAGATCGAGAACGCGGCCGACCGGGCGGTCCCGACCGTCAAGTTCTGAAATCCGTCATTGGACCTTCGTGCCGCAACGGTTTAAGAGCGCGGTCGGCCGCTCGTTGCGGCATTCCATTGGCGTTAAGAGACGAATATCATGGGTAGAGCCAAACTCACCATCCTGCCGCCGGGCAAGCCGCTTTCCGGACGCGCCATGCCGCCGGGTTCCAAGTCGATCACCAACCGCGCGCTGCTTCTGGCGGGCCTCGCCAGCGGCACCAGCCGGTTGACCGGTGCGCTACGGAGCGACGATACGCGCTATATGGCCGATGCATTGCGGGCCATGGGTGTTTCGGTCGACGAACCGGACGAGACCACCTTCGTTGTGACGGGCAGCGGCAAGCTCCTGCCGCCGTCCGCCCCGCTGTTCCTCGGCAATGCCGGCACCGCGACCCGTTTCCTGACCGCAGCCGTCGCTTCGGTCGATGGCACCGTCGTCGTTGATGGCGACGAACACATGCGCAAGCGGCCGATCG
>NZ_JALBGW010000121.1:0-14063 GCF_023006485.1 Neorhizobium sp. BETTINA12A | reverse complement strand
CCATGCCGCCCGGTTGCGCCTTCGCACCGCGCTGCGCCCAGGTTTCCGATCTCTGCCGCACGGAAGTCCCGGCCTTGATGCCGTCCGGCGGGGCCGGCAGCGTCGCTTGCGTGCAATATGCCTGAACACCAAAGATGACGAGAGACGATAACAAGGTAGGGAGGGCGTCCGTGCAATCGCGCACGGAACGGGACATGACGCATATCACATTGATCAATCCGAACACGTCCCAGGCGACGACGGTTATGATGACCGAGATCGCCCGGAAATACCTGCCGAAAAAATTCTCGGTGGAGGGGGTCACCGCCATGAGAGGAGTATCGATGATCCTGAATGGCGAGGAGCTTGCTGCAGCGGCCGGCGGCGTCGTCGAAATGGGATTGGCCGCGGCGGAATCTAGCGACGGGCTGATCGTCAGTGCATTCGGTGATCCGGGACTCGAACGCCTGAAAGCCCTGTCCGGCCTGCCGGTCGTCGGCATCTGCGAGGCGAGCATGCACGAGGCCTCCGCCGGAGGCCGGCGTTTCGGCATCGCGACCGTCACTCCCGACCTCGTGGCGAGTTTTGCCGCCAAGGCTGAAACGCTGGGCCTTGCCCACCTCTTTACCGGGACACGGCTGACCAGCGGCGATCCGCTGGTCCTTGCATCCGACCCCGCGCGTTTGCACGCGGCTCTTGAGATCGCGGTTCGGGAATGTTTCGAAAGGGACGGCGCTGAAGCCGTCATCATCGGCGGCGGTCCGCTGGGCCAGGCGGCGGACGATCTTCAGCAGGCTCTCTCGTCACCGGTGATTGCGCCGATCCGCTCAGCTGTCGAACTGTTGCTTTCCCGGATCGCCCATCCTCCCGAAGCCGGATCGAGGGCGAAATGATCAGGGCGTCTCCCGAACAACGCCATGGAGGGGTCGTTTTTTCTGTTGCAAGTCGCGGCGCCCCGCCGGAAGGTCCGCCCGCTGATGTCTTGGCGGAGTTTCCTATGCCGAAGGATAAATCATTCCTGTATCGGGTCAGGCAAGCCCTGCCCGAACTGCGGCCCGCCGAAAAGCGCGTAGGAGAATTCGTCTGTGACTTTCCCGGCGAGCTTGCCAGCTATTCGGCGCAGGAGCTTGCAGCCCTTGCGCATGTCTCCAAGGCCACGGTGACGCGCTTCATCCAGCGCCTCGGCTACGAAAACTACGAGGAAGCCCGTCGGCATGCCCGGGCCGAAAAGCAGACCGGTTCGCGGCTATTCCTGACGGCCGCGGCCGACGCGGCGGAGGCCCAGTCGATGCAAGCGCATGTCGCCCAGGGGGTCGCCAATCTTGAAGCAACGTTCTTTTCCATTTCCGAGGGCCAGATCGAGGCCGTCACGGACGCAATAATTGCGGCCCGAAAAGTCTGGGCGCTTGGTTTCCGGAGCAGCCATCCCTTTGCCTCCTACCTTCAATGGCAGTTGACCCAGGTCATCGAGGATATCGTCGCAATTCCAGGCGCGGGACAGACGCTTGGAGAACACCTTGTCAGCTTGCGCGAAGACGACGTCGTGGTGTTCTTCGCCATGCGCCGGAGAATCGCGCAGGTGGACGCCATCCTGGCCCAGCTTCGGCGGTCCAAAGCGAAACTCCTCTACATCACCGACGAGGGCGCCGCGTTCGAGACGTCGGCAACCTGGCATTTCCAATGCCAAACCCTGGCGCCCGGCCCGCTCTTCAACCATACGGCAGTCATGGCCCTCTGCCATCTGCTCATCACCCGGTGCCTGGAGAAGGCGGGCGTCGAGGGAAGAAAGCGCCTCCGCCACATCGAGACGCTGAATGAAGGGCTCGACGAACTCTGACGGGATCGATGCCGACGGCATAGATCATATGATGCGGGAGCAGAAGGAGCGCCGGGAAATCCCGGCGCTCGATTTTCAATCCTGGCTGTTTATCGACCGCGCACTGCGCCGTCGTAATAGTCGCCGCTGTCGATCATGGGGGGCGTAGGGTCGTTGAGACGCTGATCACGCTTCAACAGCGGGTAGCCGTAACGGGTGACCGAGGGGATGCCCGGTGAATCCGTCGTGACCGCCAGATTGTCGCGGTCGCGAGAGGCGCCCTCGTAATAATCGCCTTCCTGCGCAAAGGCATTGCCGCCTGCAAAAGTGGATACCACCAGAGTGGCGAGGACGGTGGAGATGACAGAGTTTTTCATGATCATATTCCTTGTTTAGCCTGATCGGCTTCTGGTGCGACCCAGCCGATCGATGTCTTGAATGAACTGTCTGGATGCTTGCTTCTGGGGCCTACTGCCGTTCGTCGCCGGCAAGTCGGTTGTCGCGACGGGTTGGGGCGCGGACCTGCGCCACGTCGCGTGCGACATCGGCTCTTGTCTCGGCTCTGGCGGCATCCACCGGAGTGGCGAACGAAACCTCGTTTCCGGAAGCCGACTGATGGCCGTCGTAGGCCAGGACGTGTCCGGCAAACGAAGCCATGCAGGCCGCGGCAACGAGGAAGGCAATCTTTTCTATAGGCACAGTCATTTCTCACTCCATTGTTTGGCGAAACCCGCTTCTGCGGACGTCGTGTTTGATTTTAAGTCTGGCGAGACAGCGGTCGCTGTCATCGATTTTCCGAATGACTGGAGGATCTCCTCCCGGCCCGCTGAACGGTATTGCCGAAGCTCTGCGTGAGCTCTTCATCCTTCGGAAACGAAAGCAGGCTGAGGATCTGCCCACCGGCTTGAAGCGTTTGTGAGCGTGGGCCTCCGCCTATCGGTCGAGTGCTGCCGGGAACGGGCAATCTCAGCCAGCCGGACTGTGTCTCCACCGTCTTTCGTGATGAGACTTTCTCTCGAACCCGTCATCGCCTCGCCAGCGCGGCGTTAAATTTCCGTAAAAAATCGCGGTGGTCAGAAAACAATGAAGAGAATCTCAATACTTCGAATCTCTCGCCATAACGAAGGTACAAAAGCCAACAGAATCGAATATCGCGACGAGCAAACAGCCAGTCTTGCGGAGACTGACCGGGGAAATCTCAACATCTGAGCATTGGGGGAAGAATCTGATCTGGCTGAAATCGCGAATTTCATCGCAGCATTCAGGCCGTAAAAGCCTGGCTCGGCAGCAAACGTTTATCTGAACGAGGCCTGCGGTTTTGATTAATCCACGAGACAATCTGGGTTGATGTCCGTCCCGGTCTTACGGATATGCGCTATGCAGGCTAATCGCCCTTGCTGCCTCCCGCCAAAAGCTGCGCTGGGCGACAATCGGACGGCGCGCGGAAACGTGACGATTGGACGTGACCGCGTCGAACGCCATCGGGACTTCCGTGCGTTCGCGTTGCGTCACGCCTTCGGCAACGGTCTGTTCGCCGGTGCGCGCTATCAGCAGATAGGGATGTCGGTGATGCGCCAGCTTGCTGATCAGCCGCCGGCGTTTCGCCATCGCCTCCGCCAATTCCTGCATCTTCGGAACCGTGTGCAGGATATGGCGCGCCACCCGGGCTGCAGCACTGTCTTCAAAATGGAACCGAGGCAGCCGCTTGATCTTTCCGACGCTGAATCCTGCGTCTTCGTGGACGGACACGATGTCGTTCAGTCCGTCAGGCGTCCACCCCAGGCCGAACATTTCCTTCTCCTCCTGGCGAAGAGAAGGAGGTACGTCGGCGTCGTAGACATAGTGGCAATCCATCAGGAGTCCGCCGGGCCTCAGGCATCGCGCCACCATCCGGTAGAGATCGAGCGGCCGGTCGGAAAAGGCAGCGCTTCCTCCGCATATGATGACATCTGCCTCCGAGACAATGTCCGGGAGCGCGCCCGTGTCGGTGCGGGAAAATACCGCCGTCGAATCCTCCAGCCGTGCGACCTCGCGCGCGACCTCGATTATCGACGGATTTTCGTCCACGCCGATCACTTCAACTTGCGGAAAAGCCCGTGCAACCCTGCGGCTGATCCAGCCGGTATTGCAGCCGAAGTCGACGATCTTGCGCGAACCGCTGGGGATGGCGGCAAGAATCGCCTCCATCATCGCTTCTCCGCCAGGCGGCACGTTCTTCTGCTTCAGCGCTGCGACGATCGAGAAATAGTAGTCCTGGGAAGAGAGGGTCTTCATGGTTGACACACCTTGCAATCGTGGCTCTTGGAAACGGGATGCAGCGAGGCGTGGCCCGTGGCTGGAGCAAAGAGCCAGCGATGGCCGCGCAATGAACTGCGGTGGGTAAGGCGTTCGATGGCGATCTGCGAAACCGCAAAGCAGGCAATCAGCGCGTTGTCGGCCGGCGACGGCGGCGCTACGACCCCCGTGTCGACCGATGCCGGCAATGTCGAGCAACAGAAGGGGCAGGCGTCATCCGGCAGCGCCACCAGCGGCCCGGCGACACAAAACGGGCCGAGTTGGCCGACATGCAGGTAAGGTGGAGGCACTGGCGCCGTCGCGTGATATTCCGCCAGGAACTGGCGGGCCAGGGAAACATCGTCCTCTGCAAGTATCAGGAACGGTTTACGCGTACGGGCCAAGGTAAGCCGGGCAGCTTCCGCTCCATCGGCGAACTGGGTCATGATCGCGACGGCGGCAGAAAAGCGGGAGGCGAGATAGGTTGCCAACCGGTCGCTCTTTAGTCGACCGGTATCCTCCGCTGTCGCCCGGCTTCTTCGGTTTTGGTTGCTCTCTTCGATGCGGTCGCCATCCACGAGGAAGAAATTGCGAGCCCCGAGTGCCGCAAGCTGGGAGGCGATCTGGGAGCCGAGGCCTCCACATCCGACAATTACGAAATCCGTGTCGTGAATGACATCAAAGAGATCGGCATGATATTCGAAGGCTTTCATGATCGTTTACCTTTGATCCAGTCGAGGACTGCTGCGAATTCACAGAACGGCGCTCACCCGTCACGCATGCGCCATCACGGTCGAACCTGACGTTCCCGCCAGCGCGACATCTTGAATGGAAAACGTATCGGGGGGTCGGATGGTGGCTTTGCGGATCGTATGGAGCCGGCCATCATACCAGAGGCTGAGACCGTCGCCGCTGCTCTGCAGCATCGGCTGGCCCATCCTTGGGTCGATCGGCTGCTCTCCCCGCAGAATCACCTGCCCGAGATCCCAGGCCTGACGATCCACGACGCACCGGCGCTGGGCGTAATAAGCCTGGCGCCGGGCCATCGGCTCCCGTTCCAGGAGCCGGTCGACAAGCGCCAAGATTGCGGCGCCCCAGGAAGGAATGACGGCGATGTCCCGGAGGTCGAGAAGAACATCGCCGCCCAGACGCTCGATCCCCTCGCGGGCGATATCGATGAGCGGTATCAGGCGGGCAGCATACGCAATAACAAAAGCTGCTTCCCGCGCGCGGTGCTCAGGCGGTGCTCTGAAAGGCAAGCATGCGATGCGAACGGCACACTCCCAGGGAATGGCGTAGGCCATATGCAGGATGCTTTCGAGCGTCTGTAAACTATGTGTGTATGGCGAGACGTAACGGAGTTCGGCGGGCAGCGATAACGGCGCAGCCGCAGTGTACAGCCGCAAAAGGACATGCCCCGCTTCGCGCAGAAGCTCCGCGGCGGTGGCGGGATAGTCTTCGGCGTCCAGTCTTTCCTGCGACAGGACCACGACGGCAGTCCCCGGCAGATCCCCGGAGCTGGAGATCGAGCTTATCGCACCGCGCCGGGTGCCGATATAAAGGGTATGAAGGCCTGCAGTCAGCCGTTGGTAGCTGCCGGGATCGACGGTCGAGATCAAGGTAATGGCCTCGGCGAGATGATCGGCGATCCGGTCGATATCGCGGTCGCTCGTCTGGGCATGTTCGAGGCCGGAATCGGCCGGCAGGCAACGGGCGATGCGCTTGCCCAGGATGCGGCTCGCTTCCTGACTGTCGATCAGAACAAGACCGATACCGCAGGCAAGTCGGCGCACCGGATGGCGCTCGAGCGCAAGGTCGTCGGCCACGAGACGAGGCTGCAGGTTGTCGTCCACAACCTCGGAACTGGCGCCATCAACGTAGCTTTCCAGTGCCCGCTGAAGCTCATCCATCCAGGCAGCCAGAGCCGGAGACCGGTAAGGGTCGCTTCGCACAGGCAGGAAGGCTGAAGTGGGCAGGAAAGCGTCGGCATCATGATATCCGCCATCGGACAGGCCCGGGAAATAGGCGGCCAGGGCCTCTACTCTTTCAACGCTCTCCGGCAGTTCGGAAGCGGCCGCAAGAATTCGGGCATAACGAGGTCGCTGTTTCAGCATATTGCCCGTTGCAGCCGCATTCACGAAACCGGACCTCGAAAAGAGCGGATTACGCTGGAGCAAGGCTCTGGCTTGATCCGCCAACTGCTCGATTTGATAAGCAGACATCTTAAGCTCTCCTCACCCCGGACGCTTTCAAACCTCGTCATGAGGCGCGCCACTCCAGGGAAGATCAGTTGCCGCCGGAACCGGCCGCATCGACGGCCATCCGGCTTGAAACCACGATCTCGTCTGGTCTTTCGATAAGAGGAGCTTCTTGCCGACCCGTCATCGGCACGCCAGCACTGCGTTAAACTTCCGTTAAAAGGACGTTTCGCCGACAAAAAAGCCCCCATTTCAGGGGGCTTCAATTCTGGTGATCCTTGCCGAGAGCCGGTGTCAGGGAGTCAAGACGGCGGCGATCGCTGCGGGTACGTCGGGCAGGCCGAACCCGAAGAAGTAACTCATCTCGAGAGTATCTTCGCCATCGGCGTTCATGCAATCGGGAGTAAGAGCGCGCATTCCGGGCGCTACGGTCGCATCCAGGCGGGAAGTGGCCTGAAGGATCGACTTGACTGCGGGGCCTGAGAGCCGCGCATCGCCATCATTCTGGCTCTTATGTGCCCGCTGGATCAATGCGCAGATGCCCCCCACCTGCGCAGAGGCTCCGGACGTGCCGCCGAACGTCGTGTAATAGCCTCCGCCAATACCGGGACTGGCTCCGAATGGCACAATCGACGACCATGGATCGGCCCCCCGGTTGTAGCCGAATGCGCCGGCAAGATCGGTCGTCAGCAACGAGAAGTGCGAATACTGATATTCCCGCAGTCCGAATGCCTGATAGTCATGCTGCGCGGCGAAAGGAGAGAGACGATCGATACGCAACTGATGACGATTGAAAACTTCGCCGTCATCGGATGGCGAGACGACCGTAAGCCCCTCGCCGTAATTGCTGTATCCTGAACGGTAGCCCTCGACCGTCACCGCGCCGACTGCGATGACCCCGTTGTCATCGGCAGCCAGACTGGCAGGATAGATCAACTGGCTTTCACCGCTGTTTCCCGCCGCGCAAACGATCGGAATATGATGGCTGATAGCGACGATGAGCCTCTTGAGGATGTGCCACGCCCGATCAGGGTTTGATCCCTTTTGCGCAGCTTTCGGCTCCAGTTCGGCACCACCATGTTCGGCCAGCGAAATACGGGCGAACAGATCGGCAGCGACCTGATTTTTCCAGCGTTCGAGATCGGCCTTCAATTCGTTCTTCGGAATAACCCGGCTGCGCTTCGGGTCCGGTAAGCCGCGTGGCATGACGATGACGTCGACGCGCTGATGGTACGCGTAGAGAAACGCGGCGATGAACTGCAGGACATCGTCCTCGAAAGACGTCCTGATCGAGATCACCCGCGAGAAGGGATCGACACCGAAATAGGGAAGAACATTGCGATTGGCGCTCGGGCATGGCGTGCCGCCATCACCGTAGAAGATGCCTTCGGGGAGAGCCGGCGGGACCTCGTCCTGCGTCGCCACGGCCGGTTCGCCGACGATCAGGCCGGCACAGCAGGTGCCATGGGAAGCAAAAAGCGACTCCGGCTGGAACAGCCGGCGGACGACGCCCTGCGAGGCAGCATATTCCGCGACGATATCGTCGAGATATTCCCGATCATCGTTGGACAGGCCGAGATTTCCCAACGGGGTGATATCAAGCCCGGCGAAGAACGACTGCTTTTCTTCACGATCGAAAGAGGTGGTCGTATCGAGGATTTCGGCGACGCGCGAGCCGTAACGATGGGTCGTGAGGTCGATCGACGCTTCCCGGTCAAGCCGCGTCGCCAAATTCGGATGATCGGGCGCTATTCCGACATCGATCAGTGCCACGCGGGCGGGATGGATAGGACCGGCAGCCGCAATCGTATCCCAGACACTTCCCGCGATCTCCGGGTCAGGGACCGGGGACGCAGCGGTCTCGTTTTCGGACGGCGGTACGATCGGCGGCGAACCGTAATCGGCATCGATGACGCCGAGCGCCGTCAGATGCCAGAGATAGTAGTAATCCATCGGTACAGCTTGCAGCGCTTCCATGTCGGCGGACGTCATGACCTTCGTTCTCCCCAAAGAATAAAAACCGGCCTCAAACCCATTCGTCGTGGACCGCCTGGAAAAGCGACCCGAACGCATCATGAAGGTATGGGGCGAAGCGACGCGCCAGATCCCGGCCAGCTTGCGTATCGCTCGGATAATGCAATCCGGCCCATTCGCGATTTTCAGCGACGTTCTGCGCGATACGGGCAAGGTCGTCCGTTGCAGGATGTTCCGGCAGGATCGTCGAGAAAGCGAATACGATCGAAAAGCACTGGAAGGCATGGTTGCTGGGATAGGACTCGTGCACCGGCACGGGCAGAAGCGGCCGCAACAGGGATTCGAACTGGTTCGGCCGAAGCCTGTTGAACTGGCTTTTGTAGAGAAGCCCGACATATTCGCAGGCGGTCAGGATCGCCTGAAACAATCCCTCGGTTTGTTCGAACCCGCCGATGTCCTCGATATGCAAGGCGCGGGTGAATTCCGACACGGAAATTGTCGCCTCAGCCTGGATGTCGGGCAATCGCCTCGCCCGCTCACGATCGCGCCGCTGCATGGAAAGCAGCACCGCTGCTTCCAGTCTGGTGTAGTCCGGGCCGGGTGGCGGCAGGATGTCGAGCATTTCCCAGGTAAAGCGCCGCGCGGCCGTGAACGCGTTGCGCGACGGCTGCTGGTGCAATCGACGCAATTCAAACGCCGGAATGAGCTGCGATACGCCGAGGCTTGCGCCGTCCATCGTCGACTTGTTTTTGTTCTTATTTTTGTTTTTATTCTTGTTCTTGTTGAGCGCGGCCTTGTTGAGCACCGACTTGTTCGCAACGCTCTTGTTGAGGACCGAGGCAGCTGCCATTGTCGCCATCATCAACGGAGGTTCGTCTATGGGGGGACCTTCCTCAGGCAAGGGAGCCGGCGCAGCGGGCGGCGGTGCTAGCGCCTCAGGAAGGGGGGCCGCGACAGGCCTCGGCTCGCAGGGGAGAACCGTGTCCGGCTCAACTTTAAATTTATATGAATTCATAAACTGCACAATCTTTGATTGCGCCTCGAAAATTGCTTCCCCTACCATGCCCCAGCCCCCTCAAATAAGACCATCATGAATGTTGCCTTAGCGAATTCTGGCGCCGGCCTTGATCAAGCCGTCGAGCAGCAGCTTTCCGCCGCCGGTGCTGAGCAATGGATAGCCCGTGCCGCGAAACGACGTTATGGAGAACCCGTTTTCAACCTTATCAAGCCGTTCCACATATTGGTTCGCGACCTCCAGATTGCCCGCGTGGGCATGGCTGGAGGCGAGATAGCGCAACAGGCTATTGAAGTTCGGCCGGGAATGCAGCGCATCCTCGCCTGCCGCGATCGCTGCCACGTGGTCTCCTGCCAACCCGGCGCTGATGCATTTCGTGGTATCGAAGTAATATTTATGGGCGCTGTAGACGCCGAGCTCCTGAACCCACCGTGCCATTGCACTGGCCTTCTCCGGCTGCCCCGCATAGCAGTGCAGCATGGCATAGAGATCCCATCCCAGTGGCAAGGCCGGGTTGAGGCGGATCGACTTCTCGAACAGACCGGCGGCGTAGTCGTATTCCCGAAACAGGAACGAATGAACGTGTCCGACCAGCGCTAAAGAGACGGAATTATTCGGATCGAGTTCAAGGGCCTTTCGCGCATAGGCCTGGGCCTCTTCGATCAGATGCGCATCCAGCGCGCTGAAGCGCTGGCCGACCTGGAATGTGCGGATGAAGGACAACCAGGCGAAGGCAGAGGCTCGCGGCTGGTATTGAATCTGCTCCTGCAGCTGCCTTTCCGCTTTTTCGAGATCGCCTCTCGAAAGCCGAAAAATCGCGTTGACCGCATCGATGAAGAGACCATCGCGGCCGAGGCGACCGTCGCCGGCGCTCAGCTCCTGAAACAGCGACAGCTGGTCGACCGCCTGGCTGATCAGCGCCGCGGCGATCCCGTATTCGGACCGCTCCATCTGGGTGCGTCCGATCATACGGCTGCCAAGCCATATGATCCTGTTGTCCAGCAGATGCTTGATCGCCAGCTCTACCAACACCTGACTGCCATCGTACGTCAGCCGCAGTTGAAGACACAGTGGCAGGCCCATTTTTCGATCCGGTTGGCCAAGGTGCGGATCGAAGGAGAGATCGGTAATGCCGAGCCCCAATCCATCGAAGATCGCCTTGGCGAGCAGGTTCTGAAACTGCAAAGCCGCAATCTGTCCGCCATCTCCGGCACCAACAACAATCGGCGGCTGGAGAGCGATGGTCCACTGAATATTGTCCGGGGACGGCGGCTTGTCCGGATCATTGCCTGCAGTGGCCGGGGGAATATCGGTGGGGCGCTGGTCGGGCAAGCCTGTCAAAGGCAGCAGTGCCGATAGCGTGCTGACGTCGCGGCGCGGTTGCTGGCGAGGTTCGAACACGTCGTCGACGCGCCCTTCTTCGATGCGTCGGTACCAGTTCTGCCTCTCGACGGTCAGCCAGTCTTCGAATTCAGGATCGCGGATATCCATGCCTTCGAGCAGTTCATCGGTGATCTGATCCGCAAGGCGCTCGCTGCGGAGCATGTCATCGGTGTCGAGCGCGATGCTGTCCATATCCAGCCACACCGTGTTCTTGTCGGCGATGATGAGATCGCGACACGAACCCAGGGCTTTGTGAATATCCAGCAGGGCCTGTCTCAGGCTGGCAGCCGCCTGATCCTCGGAGCGGTCGCTCCACAATTTGTCTCTCAGCCAAACCCGAGAGCGGGATCCTCGCGCAGACAGAGCAAGCATTGCAAGGATTGCCTGGGCCTTCTGGGACTTGGGTGTGGCGGATTTCCCTTTGCTGTCGACAAGGCTGAATGGGCCAAGCAGGTACATCCGGAACACTGCATGTTTTTCATCCATGCGATCCATCGGTCCAACTCGTGTTGTGCCCCTTTCGATGATATCATCGAACCCAGGCCGCCCGTCCGACAGGCAGTCTGACACAAAAGCGTCCCTTGACAAGAGCGCGACAGGCGCACTTGTGCTTCGGTAATGCATGCCAGCGTTGTGGCCATCAACGAATTGAAGCATGAAGAGCATCCCAGGAAACCGTGGAATTGCCCTAGCGCGCCGCTGTCAAAGCAGCGTCAAAACAGCGTTAAAAAACGAGGCCTGACGAGTTGCACTGAAGCCGAGCCTTTACATTTTCTCGGGTTGGAGAACCGTCGTGTTGATCCGAAACGTCCGGGTTCCCCGAGAGTGCAACCGTCCCCTCTGACAGCTCAACCATGGTCAAAAGACATCTGCCTGCCCTTTTCAGGGCAGCGGCGGCAATGTGTCGTTTCCTGGAAATGAGGAGCGGCTGATCCCATGGCCAGTTGACCTATAATACAAGGGATCCCTTGGCCATTCATCCTATCCGTTCTCCGTGACAAGCCCCCTAATATTGGTAGGGGTCATCCGCCATTTTGGGTAGGCACGTTTACGGTTTGCTGATCGCTTGCAGCACGTGCTTCATGGGGCAGGTGCCTCTCAAAGCAGGTCGACCGCATTGCCGCCCACCAGTTTGCGAATGTCGGACCTGGGCACCTGCAGGTCGAGCAGGTCGTTGACGATGGCGCGGTATCCTTCGACCGGACGCGGCATCTTCACGAGGCCGAGGTCGGAGCCGAATATCGTCATCTCCACGCCCACCAGATCCACGAGGCGGCGCAATTCAGTGGCGTCCCACCTGGCTGGACCGCGCTCGTTGGGGATGAACATGCAGATGGAATGTTCCATATAGACGCCAAGCCGGCTCAGTTCCCGGATATCGTCGTCCGAGCAACCGATGACATAGGTGGGATGATTGATCATCATCTTCTTCACCCCGCGCCGCTTGGCTTCCGGATAGAGCACTTTCAGCTCGTCCACCGACAGATGCCCGCTCGAAAGGATGATGTCGCCGGCAGCGATCACGTCGAGGACTTCATTGGTTTCCTTGGTAAGCCTGCCGTTCTCGTCGAGCACGCTCAGCGGAATGGGCGGCAGCATCGGGTCGGCGCTCTTTGGATAGTTCTTGGTCTCGTTGGCGCTCTTGTCGATATGGTTCGCCGCCGCGAATGTCGGCATCCAGACGATCTTGCCGCCGAGCTTGACGGCGTGATCGACCGCATGCGGATTGATACCGCCGCTCGCGTTGTTGAGCGCGACACCGGAATAAAGGCGCACGCCCGCATCCGGATAGAGCGTCTCGAGCAGCTTGGCATGCGCCATGCCAGGGTAGAAATGATCCTTGTAGACCAGGGCCGAAAAGCCGGCTGCGGACGCCTCGACCATGGCTTCGTAGTGATCCAGCAGCCGCGGGAAGACCGCTGGCCCGCTATGGCAGTGGAGATCGACAGCGCCGACAAGAAGATCAGCGATTTCGGCGTTTCTGTCGGTGGTGGCGGCGGACGCTTCGGTCATGCAAAGTCACTCCCTTAAGGGCTGATAATCGGATCAGCGCGCGGTGTTGGTTGGTGTCGGATATTCGTCGGCATTCAGCACCCAGCCGGGTTTGGCGGAGAAATCGGCGCGCGGCGGGCTGAAGATGTCGACCAGGACGTTCTTCACCGGGTCCATCGACCGGGAAGTGTGGATGGCCGGGGGCGGAATGACGGCGACGGAGGGCGCTGCGCAAAGCTCCGCGTCGTCCGGCCTCCAGGCATTGAGATCGCTGATCCAGGGCCAGCGCAGGTAGTGGATGTAGGAGCCCGCGACGCAGAGCGAATACTGTTCGAAATCGTCGTGGAAGTGCGGCGACATCCTGGTAATGTCGCGCGGCCCACTGCCGGGCAGGAAGTTCACCATGATCGTCGAGCAGCGGAAGATGATGCCGAAGCGGCCGGGTTCCGGCGGTACGTCAAGGCTATAGTGACGCAGCTTGTGGCCGCCGACCGGGTCGGGCCAGGGCTCGAACGGCGGGACGTTCGGGTCTGGGCTCAGATAGGAGTCCGCGTTCGAGCATTTGGCGACGAGATCGTCGGCGCGGGTGGTGATCAGCCGGATCACCTCGCCGTCGCCTTTCAGATGCACCTCGCTGTCTCCGGGCGGAACGACGACGAGACAATAGCCGCCAACTACAATGCTCTGACCGTTCCAGCGGACCTCGACCGGCGTATCGTTGTTGGGAAGCAGAACCACATATTCGTCGACCTGGTTGGTCCTGGAAAGCACGAGGCCGGCTTTGCCCCTGGTATGCGCGACCACAAGGTTCTGGCCCCGCGCATAATAGGTCTCGCTACCGCCCGTTACCTCCTGCGGCGGGGCATCATAGAAACGGGCATATTCCGCGCCCTTATAGGCGGCGGGAGCGGGATTGCTGCGGGCCGTTGCAGTATTGAGCGCCGCCCGTGGGTCGTTTGCTGCGTACATGTCCAATTCCTGACGTGATCGTTTCAGTTGACGGCCGCGCTGAACTCGGCGCGAATCCGGTTGGCGCTGGCGCGCAAAAGGGCTTGATCGGAGGAAACGATGAAGGCGCTTGCGCCGTCCGCACGGAACGGTCCGATCTCATCCACCGAGCCCACCATGATGCAGATGGGTTTGCCGGCATTGCGGGCAGCGGCCATGATGCGCGCAACAGCATCCTTGACCACCGGCTCGCTCGCCGACTTGGCGCCGAGCGAAACCGTCAGGTCACCGCGACCGATGAATATCCCGTCAAGCCCGTCGACGGCCACGATGGCCTCGATGACATCGATCGCTTCGCGATCCTCGATCATCGCCAGTACGGCGATATCGCGGTCCTGCGCCTCGATATGCGCCCACATGCCGGTCGCGCCGTAACCGCCGGCGCGCGGCGAATTGGAAAAGCCGCGGGCCCCGCCGCGATATC
>NZ_JALBGW010000120.1:0-14162 GCF_023006485.1 Neorhizobium sp. BETTINA12A | reverse complement strand
CCGAGGACGGCTCCGGCAAGGCGGGTGCGATCGCGCCTGGAACGGCCCTGGGCAAGCCGGCCGATAAGCTGGGCGAAGACGCACAATCGGGCACGGCGGATGCCAAGGCCAAGGATGCCGATGGTGCGCTTGAGCCTCAGGCGATCGCGGCCTGTCTCAAGAGCCTGCCACCGGTGAGTAACAAGATTCCTGGACCGTGCGGGCCGGGCGAGGCGCCGACGTCGTTCGTGATGAAGATCGTGGCGCCGGCGAAGCAATAGGGCCGGCGCATCCCATCCCTTTGCCGGATGACGACCCGCGCGGAGTCGCCCCCGACGATTGCACCGGAGTTCGGCTCGGGAAGAGAATCTCGCCCTTGCCGAGCACCGCATTGTCGCCGCCGCATCGACGCGGCGCCTTGCCGGGAAGCGGCTTCGCGAAGATGCCCAACCGCATTGGCATTGCGCGTTGCAATTTGACGCGCATAGAGCGTGGTGAAGCCTGGGGCCAGAACACCAATGTCACACCGGCGGTCGCAAGGCTGCTTGAGGGGCTCGATCGGGAACGGCTTGAAATCGCTGCGGTCTTTGGCAAGACGGTGCGCACGATATTTGATCACTCGACGCTGACGCACGGGATTTCGGGGGGCTCGGTTGCCGAGGTCTATGCGAGCCTTGCACAGCAAGGGAAAGATCCGGTGGAGGCCAAGGATATCAATACTCGGTATGTTCTCGAAGACGTGCCCTTCGGTCTCGTTTCGACGATTCATCTCGCCCGGATGGCAGGGGTCGCGGCGCCTTTGCACACGAGCGGTGTCGAGATATTGAGCGCCTGCTATGGACGAGATTTCACCGCCGACGATGATCTCCCGCCAGAACTCGGACTGGTCGAGCGCGACCTGCTAGTGAGAGCGGCAACCGGTGGATATCCGGTAGCTTCATGAGATTGCTTGATATGGCTCGACATGCCTGATGCAACTGTTTCTCCTTCGCCGAGGAGAGCGGGTTGATCGAGCCCGTTTTCGACCTTGGCGACGAGGTTTGCGGGGCGCCGTTGTGGCCGCATCTACCCTAGCGGACGAACCGGCGTCACACCCCATGAACTCCGTGCCAAGATGAGCGGTGTTCTGTGCGCCCGGCACTTCCAGGGATTGGTCAAGGCCGGTGACTGCGTCGCGGTCATTACGATCGTCGTCAACTGAGGTTATTGGAGGCGGTACTTTCGATACCACCTCCTGCCTCCGGGGCTTTCCATAGCCCATGCAAATCTGCTCTCCGATCGATGGCATCTTCCGTGCTGGCCATGATCACCGGGGGCATTGCCATCGGCGGGCGCTGGTGCGGGCCATCCGGCGTGAAGGAATTCCCGAACACACCTCAACAAGGCTCGATATTCAAGCAGGCATGAACATGCCCCGACGAGGCTTCGCGCAGTTCGGGGCGTATCCGGCCGCAATGTTCGGTCGCCATCGGACAACGCGGATGGAAGTGGCAGCCGGAGGGCGGGCTGAGAGGAGAGGGGATTTCTCCCTGGATCGGCATGAACCGGCGTCGCTGGAGCGAGATCTTCGGCATGCCCTCCAGCAGCATGCGTGTGTAAGGATGCAAGGGGGATGCGAAAAGCTGTTCCGTCTCGGTAAGTTCCACGACGCGGCCGAGATACATCACTGCCACCCGGTCGCACAGGTGCCGAATGACGCCGAGATCGTGGCTTATGAAGATCATCGCAAGGCCGCTATCTTGCTTGATATCCATCAAAAGGTTGATGATTTGCGCCTGTACCGAAACATCGAGCGCGGCCACGGCTTCGTCGCAGATGAGCATGTCGGGCTTGACTGCCAGCGCTCTGGCGATGCCGATGCGCTGGCGCTGGCCGCCGGAAAACTGGTGAGGATAGCGACCCATGCTGTCGGCAGGCAGGCCGACCTGGGAGAGGATGTCGACGACATAGTCCTTGATCTGTGGACGCCGCACCAGCCCGTGCAACACCGCAGCCTCGCCGATTATATCGCCGACGCGCAGGCGCGGGTTGAGGGAGGAGAGCGGATCCTGGAAGACCATCTGGACCTTCAGCGCGTCGCGGTTGCGCGCAAGGAAGCTTTCGTAGGGCTCATCGCGGAAACGCCGCTCGCCCGAAGAGGCCGGCAGGATGCCGGCGATCATCCGCGCCAGCGTCGATTTCCCGCATCCGGACTCGCCGACGATGCCAAGCGTTTCCCCCTCGCGCAGAGAGAGCGAAACATTGTCGACGGCGCGCAGCACTTTTGGCGGGCGGTCACGCAAAAAATGGTCCGCAAAATCACGAAGCGGGCTGCTTCCGACGCTGAAGCTGCGTGACAGGTCCTTTGCCTCGAAGATCGTCTCGTTCACGCGTCAGTCCTCGAATGGATGGTAGCACCAGATGTGGTGCGTGGCGGATAGCTGGATGGCTGGCACCGGCTCGCTGCAGATATCCGTTGCCCGGTCGCAGCGGCTGGCGAAAGGACAGCCCTTTCCAAGCGCAAGCAGCGACGGCATGTTACCGGGAATCTGCTTCAGCTTCCGTCCCGGCACATTGCGCGAGGGGACGGAATCGAGGAGCTTGCGGGTATAAGGATGGCGTGCGGCGCCAATGATTTCCTCGGTCGTGCCGATTTCCATCGTCGCTCCCGCATACATGACCATGATCCGGTCGGCGAGTTCGGAGAGCGTCGAGAGGTCGTGCGTGATCCAGATCATGCCAAGCCCGTGCTCGTCGATCAGGCGCCGGATATGATAGATGATCTGGGCCTGGATCGTGACGTCGAGGGCCGTCGTCGGTTCGTCGGCGATGATCATGTCCGGTCCGAGCAGCAGCGCGATGGCAATGACGACGCGCTGGCGCATGCCGCCCGACATTTCATGCGGATAGGCATTCAGCCGCTCGTCCGGCGAAGGGATGCCCACGGCTTTCAGCGCCTCGATGCAGCGGTCGTGCATGTCCTTGTGGGAAATGTTCTCGTGCTCGCTGATCGCCTCGTACATCTGATCGCGCACGCGCATCAGCGGGTTCAGCGTCATCAGCGGGTTCTGGAACACCATGGCGATCCGCTTGCCGCGATAGTGGCGCATCTCCTCGAAGCCGAGCGTCGTCAACTCTTCTCCATCGAGAGCTATCGAGCCGGAGACGATGCGGCCGGGTTCGTCGATCTGGCCCATGATCGACATGCCCGTCACCGATTTGCCCGAGCCGGATTCGCCGACGATGCCCAGCACCTCGCCGCGGGAAAGTTCGAAGGAAATGTCTCGCACGGATTTGATCACGCCCTGGCGCGTGAAAAACCAGGTGTTGAGGTTATCGACGCGGAAGAAGGGGTCCATCATGGGCGGTTCCTCTAGCGGTCGAGCCGCGGATTGTTAAGATCACGCAGCCGATCGCCGAGCAGGTTCATGGCGACGATCATCACCAGCAGCACGATGCCGGGATAGATGCTAATCCAGTATTTGTGCGAGAAGATGAATTCGTAGCCGCTGGCGATCAGCATGCCGAGCGACGGCCTTGTCAGCGGCAGGCCGACTCCGAGGAAGCTCAGCGACGATTCGAGCGAGATCGCCGAGGCGATGTTGAGTGTGAAGAGCACGATGATCTGCGGCATGCAGTTGGGCAGTACATGCCGCAGCATGATGCGCGCGGGCGAAAGCCTCAGGCACCGTGCCGCCTCGACATATTCCTTGCCGAGCTCGCTCATCGCAAAGGAGCGGGCCGTGCGGGCATAATAGGACCATTGCACGATGACGATAGCGAGCACGACCTTACTGACGCCGTTGCCGAGAATGGCGAGGATTGCAAGCCCGACGAGCAAGGCCGGAAGACCGAGCATGAAGTCGACGGCGCGCATGATGATCGCGTCCGTGATGCCGCCGCGCCAGGCCGAAAGGAGCCCGAGCCCGGTGCCGATCACCATCGCGGCGCCGGCCGCCACGAGCCCGACGAAGACGCTGATCCTGACGCCGTAGAGAATTGCCGAGAACATGTCGCGCCCAAAGCTGTCGGTGCCCAGGCGAAAGACAAAATCCGTTTCCTGATCCATGGATCTGGCGATGGCGAGAAAGGTGAAGGTCGCTGGCAGCGGGCCGTTGGATGCGATTCTAACCTTGCCGCCCTCCGGATTATCTACGGTCCACCAAGACTGGACGGGATGCTTCCTGGCACCCTCGACGGTTGCGCCGGCCGGAAGGTTGCGGATCTGCAAGTTTGCGAGCCTGGTTCCCTCCGGCTGAACGCCGACGCCGAGACAGTTCAGCCCGCAGGGCTCGGCCACGAGCGTCACGTGGGTCTTGGCTGGTGTGGCCGGCTGGACAGACGTCGCGCTGCCGTCGATGCGGATATTGGCCCTGACTTCTTCTCCCGGCAGCATGCGCGTGGAACCAGTCGGCTTCAACGCATCGGAGAGCTGAAGCTGCGTCAGGTCGTATGGGTCCGTCGGCGACAGCAGCGGTGCGAAGATGGCACAGGCGACGAAGGCCAGGCTGACCGCAAGACTGACGACGGCGGCGCGGCTTTCGGCAAAGTGCTGCGCGTAATCCTTGAATCCGGCCGTGCTCATGCTGTGCGCCGTCCCATCACGGATTTGATGCGGGGATCGATCGCCATGTGAAGGATATCGACGATGAAATTGATGCCGATGAACAGCAGCGCGGTATAGGTGAGCTGCGCCACGATCAGCGGCCGATCCAAGACCTTGATCGAGTTGATCAGGAGCTTGCCCAATCCTGGCCAGGAGAAGACCGTCTCGGTGATCACCCCGTAGGCAAGCAGGTTGCCGAGTTCGATGCCGGTGACGGTGACGAGCGGAACCAGCGCGTTGCGCAGGATATGGCCGACGACGACCTTGCGGCTGCGCACGCCCTTGGCATAGGCGAACTTGACGAAGTCGAGGCGCACGATTTCCATCGTCGCGGCGCGCGTCACGCGCATCAGCAGCGACATCTTCAACAATGCCAGGCTGAAGGCAGGCATGACGATGTGCGACCAGCCGTCGAGCGTCCAGAGGCTGGAGGTGATGCCGAGATGGGTCGCCACCTGGCCCCGGTCGCCGACCGGCAGGATCGGCAGTACGATACCGAAGGCGACGATCAGCAGCATGCCCTGCCAGAAGGTCGGTATGCTGACGCCGATCAGCGAGAAGGCCATCAGGCCCCGGCCGAGCGGCGAACCCGGCCTGAGGCCCGAATAGAGGCCTGCGGGCACGGAGACGGCGATGGCGATAAAAAAGGCCACGATGCCGAGTTCCAGGCTGGCGGGCAAACGCTGCAGCAGAATGCTGACGACCGGCTCCTTGTAGACGAAGGAATATCCCCAATCCCCCTGCGCGGCATTGCCGAGGAAGGTCAAGTACTGTTGCCAGAGCGGCTTGTCGAGGCCGAGCGCGGTGATGGCCGCCAGCCGGTCGGCCTCCGATGCTTCAGACGAGATCAGGATGTCTGCCGGGTTGCCGATCAGCCAGACGCCGACGAACAGGACGATCGACAGCACGAGCACCACGACCACGCTTTGCAACAGGCGCTGCAGCACGAAGGAGAACATCAGCGGTCGGCCTTTAGGTAGGCATTGATATTGCGTTGCTCGGCGGTCGGCATAGACCCCGCCACAATATCCTGGACCAGCGAACCGAAATGCAACGCATATTCGGCGCATATGCCGCTGGTGCTGCTGGTTTCAAGCCGCTTTTCGATCTCGACCCTGATTGCCGCGCCGCCCGGCAGCAGCGCCAACTCCTCCAGGAAGGGGGCCTTGCCGCCGGCCGCGGCCATGGCAGCGTCGTGGACCAGTTCATGGCCCCTGTGTTTGCCGAGCGTCTGGCCGAGCCGCATCATGGCAAACTCCCCGAAGATCGCTCCATGCGACAGGTCCAAATTGGCCCGCATCCGCTCCGTATCCACATGCAGGTCGCGCACCAGTAGTTCGGTCCGCACGAGGATTTCGGAAATGGCGGCGATGACCTCGGCCAGCCCGTCCTCGAACATCTGGTTGGCGCTGCCGTCCGATTCGAACGGGCGGTATGCGGCCGCCATCAGCATTCCGGCGCAGGAATAGAGCTTGTTGCTGTTGGCGATGATGCCGTAGCAGAGGATCGGGTTGATCTTCTGCGGCATGGTAGAGGAGCCGATGGTGCCCTCGATGCGACCTTCGTGCAGCTCTCCGTATTCCTCGGAGGAACTCTGGTAGATCTCCTCGGCGATCTTGTGGCAGATGGAGGCTATCAGGCTCAGCGCATTGACATATTCGCACATGTGGGTGCGGATCGCCCGGGAGGGAATGGCCATCTCGCCCATGCCGAGAAGAGCCGCCACGCGCGACTGGAAGGCCGGCCCCTGCCTGCCGAGGGCCGAGAAGCAGCCGACCGCGCCGCCGCTCATCACCACGAAGGCTCGCTTCTCGGCCTCCTTGAGCCGGTCCGCGGCCTGGAGGAATTCCTCGATCCACACAGCCACCTTGAAACCGAAGGTGATCGGCACCGCGTGGCGATAATGCGTGCGTCCGGCCATAACGGTGTTGGCATGGGTGCGGGCATGGTGGCCGAGATGTTGAAGGATGTTGGCGAGAAAGCCGTCCAGCACCGCCTGGGCGCGCTTGGCGAGCAACAGCAGTCCCGTCTGGATGATGTTTTGAGTGGTCATGCCCCAGTGGACATAACCGCCGTGCTCGGAGCCGCAGAGCCGGACGAGTTCATTGATGAGCGGCATCAGCGGATGGCGGGTTGTCCGATAGGAGGCATCCAGGCGTTCCATGTCCAGGAGCTCGTAACGACAATGTCCGGCGATCGCCTCCGCTGAAGCGACCGGGATCATGCCGAGCTCTCCCTGGGCCAGGGCCACGGCTTTTTCGACGTCCAGGAAGGCCTGGTACATGGCCGGCGGTGCGAATGCCTCCCTCAGTCCCCGGTAGTCGTATTGTGACGTGAGGGCGTCGTTGAATTCTGTACCCATCTGGCTTTGCACTTTCATAAAAACAGGGCAGGGCCGGCGTGAAATGCCGGCTCCACCGGCCGTGCGTCATTCGGGACGTGCGGTGTAGAAGATATTGGTCAGGTTGGCGTTGGCGTCGTAGTGAACGCCGTTGCGCACCCCCCAGACGCCGAACTCGTGGTAGAGCGGCACGTAGCCGTCGTCCTTGTAGACCTGGGCCACGGCGGAGCGGATCAGCTCTTCCCGCTTGGCGTCGTCGAGCGTCGATTGCGCGTCTTCGAGCGCCTTGTCGGTGACCTTGCTGGAATAGCGTCCGCGGTTTGCACCGCCCCAGCCGCGGTCGGGATTGCGAGTGCCGGCGAGGTTGATCATCTGGCTCAGGCCCTCGCCGGTATCGGCTGCGGCACCCGCGAGATAGAGGCTGAACTCGTAGGCGCTGGCCTTGGTGAAGTAGATGCTAAACGGGAAAGTCTCCAGCGTCACGTTGAGCCCGATCTGCGAGAGCATGGCGGTCACCGCCTGAGCGACCTGGGCGCCGTTAACATAGCGGTCGCTCGGCGCGTTCAGCGTCAGGGAAAAACCGTTCGGATACCCCGCCTCGGCCAGCAGGCGCTTGGCCTCCTGCGGATCGAAGGGAGAGGGCTGCAGGTCGGGATTGTGACCGAAGACGCCGTCAACAATGATCTGACTTGCCGGCCCCGCCATGCCCCCCATCACGGTCTCGGCGATCTGCTCGCGGTTGATGGCGAGATTGAGCGCCTTGCGGACACGCGCGTCAAGGAAGGGGTTCTTTCCGTTAGTACCGGAAACCTTCGGTGTCTTTTCCTGGCCCTGATCGGGCAGCAGGAAGATCAGCAACGTCGAGGGCATGGACGACAGGTGGTGCTTGCCCGACGACTGGATGCTGTCGATGGCATTGATTGGTACGGCATTGATGACATCCACCGCGCCCCCAAGCAGGGCGGCGATGCGGGCGCTGTTGTCCGGCAGGGATTTGACCAGCACGGAATCATAGGCGGCCGGGGTGCCGTAATACTGTGCGTTGCGCTCGAGTTCGATCTGGACGTCGGGCGTGAATTTCCTGACGCGGTAATGGCCGATGCCGGGGGAAACCTTGCCGTTGTTGAAGCCGGCCGTTTCCAGCCAGTTGTCGTTGCCGCAGGTCTTGTCGTCATAGGTCAGCGTGCGGCCGGTCGGGTTCTCGACGATGCCGATATTGCTCAAGCTGCGCAGCAGGTTCGGGTCGGGCTTCTTGGTGTCGATCTCGATCTTGCCGTCGCCGGCATCCTTGATGCCGCTGATGGTGGAAATGAAGCTGCTGAACAGGCCGGGGCTGTTTGGCACGTTGCGCACCCGGCACATCGAGTAGATCACGTCGTCGGCGCCGAGCGGGCTGCCGTCGTCGAACTTCGCCTTCGATTCAAGGGTGATGACCCATTTGGTGTCGCCCTGGATCTCCCATGATTTCGCAAGGCGCGGCTCGACGCCGCCGTTGACGCCGTTGGCGTAAACGAGCGCGTCCGAGATGTTTTCGCGAAGATCGAAATTGTAGCCGGCACGGTGGAAATGCGGATCGGTCGACGTGGCGAGCGCGGCAAGACCCACGCGCAATTGTTCGGCCGAAGCCGCGACAGGGGCAAGTGACGTCGCAGCCGCGATCGCCAAGCCGAAAGATGCCAGTGATAAGTTCTTCATGGTCCTCCCTCCCATTCATTCCGCGGGGACCGTATCGTCGGATCGCCGGCGGAAAAATCGAATTTTTTTGAATTCGATTGAGTTTTTCTCAATTGAACGCTAGAGAAGCGGAGGGAGGAAAACATCATGCAACGAAGGCGCAGGGACCTGCCGCCGATGACCTCGCTACCTGTTTTCGAATCGGCGGGGCGGCACATGAGCATCGCCAAGGCGGCGGACGAGCTCTGCCTGACGCCCGGCGCGGTCAGCCGGCAGATCCAGAATCTGGAAGCATTCTTGGGCTGCGACCTCTTCGAACGAACGCACCGAAGAATAGCCTTGACGCCCGCCGGAGAGGTCTATTGGACGAGAATCCACGCGTCTCTTGGCGATATCCGCGCCGTGACAAGCGATCTCTCGGTCAGCGTCGATCGCCGGCCGCTGGTGATCGGAAGTCCGCGCGTCTTTCTGCAGAAATGCATCATGCCGGTGCTCGGAACGCTTTACGCGCGCCGTCCCGACATCGTCGTGAAATTCGTCACCGGCGGGCATGATGTGGAAGGGCTGGACGGCATGATCCATGTGGGCGAGACGGTCGGGAAAAAAGGATTCGTATGCGAGATATTGGGCGACGCGGATCTCACTCCGGTCTGCAGCCCGGCCTATTTGCGCCGCGCACCCCCTCTCAAGACGCCCGACGATCTGGAACATCATACCTTGTTGCGATCGGCGGAATTCACCCGCAACTGGGAGCGCTGGCTCGGACCGCGTGCGCCAAGAATATTCTCAAATACCCGCTTCATCGATCTCGAAAGCTCTGGCCTCGAACTGACGGCCGCCGTCGAAGGACTCGGCATTGCCATCGTCCGCCAGAAGCTGGTCAAGCAGGAGCTAGCGGACGGTCAGCTCGTTACTCTGTTTGATAACGAAATGGTGCATGAGCACTATTTATTCATGTTCGCCGATCCGAAGCTTCGGTCCGAGAGTTTCCGGTTTTTTCGCACCTGGCTGAGAGATGCGGTGATGGAATAGGGCGGCCGATGATCCGGTCCGCCTCAACTGGTATCAGCGCCCCAGTCTCCGCATACACGATGTCTAGCCGGAAACGGTACGCTAGCGGCGACGGGCTGTGATGCCGATTGGCTCCGTTAACACGAGTCCGCCGGTGTCTGTCATAAGCAACAACACCGCGCCGGGCTGAAGAGCAGTCCGGTGCTTCTATCCAAGGGCAAGTGCGCGGACGTAAGGCGGATCGTATAGCTCGACGAAGAGGCGAGATTGCCAATGCCGACAGCATCCCCGAGCCGCCCCAACGCGGCGGCGCGGCTTCGCGAGTTCCCGCTCGCGCTTTTTCATCCAGGCCACAGCTGGTGGCCGTCTGTTAAAAGTCTCCGTCTCGTGATAAATCACGCCATCCCGCATAACTCGCACGCGTGCCATGTAGCTGACGCTGCCATCTTTTCGCGCGCGCGGGGTGGTAGCACCCATGACCGCATCCTCGTTTGGTAGATGGCGATAACAGTTGGTACAATGTATCAAGCCCATGTCCGAAACGGGCGGAGTTGGTACAAGATGAGCTTGAACAAGACGGAGAACAGAGTGTTCCAAGAGCCTGTAAAACAAGAAAAAAATAGATATTTCAAGGCTCCCGTCTTCGCCGTCGCGCCGATGATCGATTGGACGGACAGGCATTGCCGTTTCCTGCATCGGCAATTGTCGAAGGATGCGCTGCTCTATACCGAGATGGTGGTGGCCGACGCGATCATTCATGGGCCGCGCGACAGGCTGTTGTCCTTTTCGCCGGCCGAACATCCGGTTGCCCTGCAGCTCGGCGGCTCGGATCCGGTAAAACTTGCCGAGGCGGTGCGGATCGCTGCCGATTACGGTTATGACGAGATCAACCTCAATGTCGGCTGCCCTTCGGACCGGGTGCAGTCGGGCACCTTTGGCGCCTGCCTGATGCGCGATCCGGCGCATGTGGCGGACCTCGTTTCGGCGATGAAGCGGGTGTCGAGCGTGCCGGTCACCGTCAAATGCCGGATCGGCGTCGACGACCAGGAGCCGACGGACGTGCTGCCGGACTTTCTCGCCCGCGTGATCGGCGCGGGGGCGGACGCGATCTGGATCCATGCCCGCAAGGCCTGGCTGCAGGGGCTTTCGCCGAAGGAAAACCGCGAAGTGCCGCCGCTCGACTACGCGCTGGTCTATGCCATGAAGCGGGAAAACCCGGACGTGTTCATCGGCATCAACGGCGGCATCGCCGACCTCGAACAGGCGGCAACCCATCTCACCCATATGGACGGGGTGATGCTCGGCCGCGCCGCCTATCACAATACCGGCATGCTCGCCGGCGTGGATGCGTTTCTGGCAGGTGGCGGTCCCGAAGGGGCTCCGGATGTCGACTGGCCGGCGCTCTGCGATACGATGATGGCCTATGCGGCGGAACTGATCGGCCGGGGCGGGCGGCTGCATCATGTCACAAGGCACATGGTCGGGCTGTTCCAGGGGTTTGCCGGCGCGCGGCGGTTTCGCCAGATTCTTTCCACCGACGCCACCCGGCCGGGTGCCGGACCGGAGGTCATCGCGGTGGCCTTTGCGGCGGTGGATATCGACGGCGGCCCTCGGGTTCAACCCGAGGAGAGGAAGCTGGCGGGGTGAGGGCGGAGATTTTCGAGTTCCCATCGGACACACTCCTCCCTTGGCGATCCTCGGTTTTCGCTTCGCTCTCCCGAGGAGGACGAAGGTTCTCTCGTCATCCTCGTCCTCGGGTTTAACCCGAGACCCGAGGATCGGACGGGGCGCTGAAAGCTGCCTCGTAAGATAAGTAATAAGTGACACCTCTCAGCGCCCCGTTCGGCAGTTATTATCCGCGACTTCGGTCCCTCTGCGATGACGGGGGTTGTGGGAACGGTTGCGTGCCCCTCCGAAGAGGGTGTCATGCACGCTCGCAGACCAGGATGCCGCAGGCCATGACTGCCGCCCGGCATCGTCTTCCACCTGCGCCGCACAATCCGGGTTTTTTGAAAACCCTCGGACGCGGCGCGGCGCGGCCCCATCACCCTGTGTGCCTCACAGGCACGCCCGGCGCACCATGACGGAAAACGAAACGAGAAGTCGGTCCGACAGCTTCTCATCCGTCCCGCGTCGCCGGAGGGAGACCATTTTCCGCGAACCCGAACGCCAAGGTTTTGCGTCTTGCCCTTGACGTCCGCGCCGGTCCCGCCTCGCCAGCACGCCTGCCGGTGTATCCGCGACGGAACGGGGGGATTTTAGGCACAGGCCCGGAGGGCGGGGATGAGAGGGGACGTGGATTGGGCTAAGGTATTGAAAGAATTGCCGCTGGTGTTCAGGAGCCTCCCCGTTGAAGACGAGTTGCTAACGGCCGCGAAAATGCATGAGTCGATCTCTGCTTCGCGCCATAAGCAGACCCGTCGCCCTAAGTTCAGAAGGGGCAGGTTGTCGCGGGCGTTGCAGCATGTCCACACGCTCCGAGAGTTCGCGCTGCAATGATGGCGCGAGTAGACCGCTTGATCCAGTTATGTATTATCCCTGTCTTCTGAAGGTGATCGGGGTGGTTCATGAAATTTTTGGTTGCGGCATTCGCTGGTTTTTTACTGTTGACGGGCTGTCAGACATCTGTGCCGGAAAGCGTTGCATCGTCGCAGGCACCGCCGACGGATTCCGTGAAGCGGGAGGTGCTGAGAACTGCCTATCGCATGGGTTTCCGCGACCGGGATATCTACGGCGCGCAAATTTCAAGCGTCGTTCTGCTCAAGCCGGAGAAGAATATCTACGCCTTCTGCGTTTCCGGCTTTGGGCGGCAGTATAATTATCCCGCCCGTTACGGCGTATCCATGCGCGACGGAAAGATTCTGGGCTACACGCTCGACGATATCCGTTGCCAGGACAGCCGCCTCAAATACTACCCGTTCCCGGAACTCAACAATCTCGGGCGGCAGTCGCCGGCCTGAACCCCGCGCCCTGACTCGGCGGCCTTGCTGCGCTGACTGCTTCGCGCCGATATCGTTGAAAAACTGGCTGAATTGGCCGCGCCTCCGTTCTTTCAGGTCGTTCGGACGGCAGATGGCGCTCTGTCGATCCGCGCGCCTCGGCGCAGGGCATCGCAGTCACCTTTCCTCGCCCTGTACAGCCGGGTGCCCTCGGCGGTAATCCCCGGAGAGCTTGCACAAACAATCTGTTGTTAGATACCAGTGAGACACAGACAGCGACATGCAGCGGGAAACAAAATGCGCCCAGCTTTTAGATATATTGCAGCAGCAATTGGATTTGGCGTCCTCATCAGCGTCGGCGTGGTCGTGAAGGGACTGCTTGATGCCAACGACTACATTGACCGCTGCGCTGACGAAACCTCAGGACGATACATTTTCGACAAGGAGGCTCGAGCCACCGCCTGCAAATGATCGACTAACCGCCAGATGGACGAATGCGAGTTTTTCAACAATATCCGCCAACAGCGGTCATATTTTCATTATTTTACTTTTTACGCATTCATTGCCTTCGGAACTCGGCGCCTTGTACTCGGAGATATGAGTTTCCTCGACTAGCGGCACTGGCGGACCTTTAAACGGGCGGTCTCGTTTGCCCATTCCGAGCCAAATGATGAGCGCAGCGGAAGCCGCCAAGGCGACGAGCATAACGGCAGAGGCTAAGGTGGTGACAACAAATGCAACCGGAGCCTCTTCGTATGTCCGCCAGCCATCACGCTTCACATAGACCATGCCATGGATGATCACATTGTAAGCCGCGAAGCCGGCGGCAATGACCAGAAAGCCGATGAGAATAACGCCTTTAAATTTACTCACTTCATGGACTCTCATACGCTGATCGCACACCTCGGCATCGTAACGCGGAGTTATTAACTAGGCTCGGCTGATGCAGACATACTGGTTGGGGCCGATAGTCGTCACACCCGCACAGAGTCTCGCCTAACGCCGTCCCTGCGTGACGCAGCCGCCCCCTCAATCCCGCTTGATGCTCATCAGCACGTCCCACATGTCCGCGCCCGTCTCGAACGCAGCGGCGTTGGCGGCAAAGCCCTGTGCCGAGGTGAAGGCGTCGAGCATTTCGCTGGCCATGTCGACATTCGAGCTGTCGGGGAAGGTGACGGAGGTCGACGGGGTGACGGTGGTGGTGACGCCGCCGGAATTGGGGAGGGAGGAGACCTGGGTGTCGAGGCGGTTGTAGCCGGGCGTGCCGGCATTGGCGATGTTGTTCGCCGCGGTCGCGAGGCGTCTGGCCTGTGCCTGCATGCCCGAAACCGCAATGTTCATCACCGCCGACAGACCCATTGCGCACATCCCCAAAAGCCGATGACGGATGTTTTAGGGCAAGAGCTTCAAGGAAGACTGAACGGGCAGGGTAAGGGAAGCGTATTGTAGCGCGGCACAGATGTGCCGGAACGGGGCGCGGCTGGCTTTTCCCGGGGTGCGGCCGGGCGTTCCGGGCCGTCGGCGGCATTGACCGGATCGAAAGGGAGAGCGGGTAGGATCGCCGCTTTCCAACCGGCGGAGAATGCGGGTGATGGCGTCGCGGCGTCGATTTGGCCGACGAGGGGTCGCAGCG